>JBFHGF010000157.1:0-7534 GCA_041583335.1 Bacteriovoracaceae bacterium | reverse complement strand
GAGAATAGACCTTTCATTCAACCCTTTAGCACGGGCCGTACGAACATAATCCTGATAAATCTCATCGAGCATAACCGTTCTATAGAAGCGAACATCAGGGCCCACTGTTAATACCACCCAAATTACGATAGGAAGTAAAACATAGGGTATAAAATCGGGAAATCCCTCTTCATAACCAGAGATCTCAAACCAACCCAATTTAAAAGCAAAGAACCACTGTCCAAATAGAATATAGGCCAGTGATGAGATACTCATTAAGGCCACACAGATAAAGACGATTCCCTTATCGAGAAACTTTCCTCGATAAAAAGACACAATCAAACTAATCGAAATCGAAATAAGAAACGAAAGAGTGAAGGCCGGAATCGTTACCGTCATCGATGGAACAGCACCACTTTTGATCATCTCGAAAATATCTTGCTTGGTGGACCAGCTTCTTCCAAAGTCGAAGGTAAAGGCCGACTTCACAATATCAAAGTACTGAATATACCAAGCACGATCTAGACCAAGCTCTGTTCTTAGCTCTAGCATTTGTGCTTTTGAAGCATGTTTCCCTAGCATAATTAATGTAGGGTCCGGAGAAACCACATTAAAAAGGATAAAGATAATAAAACATACCCCTAATAGGACTGGTATTACATAAAGGAGTCTTCTTAATATATACGAATAAACATTCACGCTCGTATTACCTCATTCAACAACAACATATTAAGCTTGGTTCGATTGGTTAAGGCCTATTTTAGAGCTTATCCAACACCTCGGCTTTCTTCTTTTCATCAATATCAATGTACTTAGCAATACCGGCATCAAAGTCAGTGGCCACATAGTTTTTAATCCACCCATGCTTAACAACAAAGGTTTGTCTGTGAACACCAAAAATCAATGGCATTTCCTCTGCGGCCATACGATTCATTTTTTCGTAGAGTGCCGTTCTTTCGGGAGATGCTTGCATCACCGATGCTGTCTTAAAGAGGCTATTGAACTCTGGGTTATCATAACCAGACCCGTTGGCCCCGGGAGCTTTATTTGGACCATAGAGAAGCTGTAAAAAGTTTTCAGCATCTGGATAGTCAGCACTCCAAGCAATTCCGTACAACATAATACTTCTTCTTGTAATTTTTCTTTGTAGTTCTGGAAATGGGTTTTGTATTACTTTTACAGTAATACCAATTTTTTTCATTTGATCTCTAAAGAATTCGGCCATTTGAAATGACGTTGTACTCACTGGACAGTCATAAGTCATTTCAGGAAGCCCCTTCCCTTCAGGAAAGCCTGCTTCCGCCAAAAGTTTCTTTGCTTTTTCTATATCTTCATCTCTTCCCATTCCTTTATATGGACTTTGAAAGTTCGGCATATAACCAGCAATCCCCGGAGGAACAATCGACTGAGCGTAGATGGCCTGGTTATTATAAAAGAGTTTATTGGCCGTAACACTGTCATACGCCAAGCTCATGGCCTGTCTCAACTTTTTATTATCCTTGAATACTTCCAAGTCGTGATTGAAGCCGGTATAGGTAATATCTAGAGCTGGAGCAACCAAGAGCTCAACCCCTTTTTCTTTAAGATCTGGTGCTAGATTCTTGGCATCAGGAATGGCCGAGTCAAAGTTATCCTTAGGTACGGCGAGGTAGTCCACTCTTCCTTTTTGAAAGTTCAACCAGCGCGGCTGATCTTCTTCAATGATATTAACGGTAATAGCATCAACAAAGGGAAGCTTCTTTCCACAATAGGCTTTCGCCACGGCCACATACTCATCAGAAGCATCACAAGGAAAGGTCTCTCCTCTATAAGAAGGACTTTTCACATAACGAATCTTTTTATTTTGCTTGAAGACACCATCTTCAATTTTAAAAGCTCCAGTCCCAACGGGATGGTTAAGAAATTCCTTCCCATATTTAACAACGGCTTCTTTAGGAACAACAAAGGTAAATTGCATCGCCAGCCCATAGAGGAACTGTGGAAACTTTTTCTTTAGAGTAAACTGAAGAGTATATTTATCAATTGCCTTAAGCCCCTCGATTTCTTCTTCATAGTCAACTTCAGGAAGCTCACTATATTTCTGCCTCCAAGCATCGAGACCTTTCACTTTGCCTTGAAGCAACCACCAGCCAAGCCCTTGTAGTTTGGGATCAGCAAGTCTCTTCAATGAGTAAACAAAATCTTCTGCAACAAGCTCTCTGCCCTTTCCTTCAGGAAATGCAGGGTCGTCTTGGAACATAACACCTTTTTTAATTTTGAAAGTGTAAACAAGGCCATCTTCAGAAACGGTAGGCATCGCTTCGGCCAAACTAGGAACAAGAGTAAAAGGACGCTTTACGTAATTGTACTGAAGGAGCCCTTCATAAACACGTGCAACTTCACCCGCAGAATAGAGATCATTGGCGTAAATGGGATCGAAACCCTTAATCGTCGAACGAATCGCAATATTTAACATTTTCCCTTTAAACCTTTCCTTTTTTGTACAAGAAGTCAGTCCAAGTCCTAAGCTTGCAACAGCGAGGGTTAGTAAAAATGTTTTGACGAGATTCATCATGAATAATTCCTTTGGCGAAAGTCATAATAAAATTTGATATCAGTAGGGCTTTATATAAGAAAATTTCCCTTTTTTAAAGGGTTTAAGAAAATGTATAAGACCCTATGCGCAACACACTAAAGGCTACAACTAGAAACAAAAAGCTGAAGCTGGATATAATCCTTATCAAAGCCTTGTGCCTTGCGTGCACCAGTAGTGCTTTTGGCGCGGGCAATAGATAGCCCGATGCGCTGATAGAACTGCTCTGAAGAGCTAAAGGAAAATGCTTTAAACGTGAAAATAAATTTCTTAGAGATGGCCACCTCACCAAAGATATCTTCTCCGTCATGGTAGAATTTCCATCCAAGATCCTCAGCACTTTGAGGATCTTTATGACTCACCACCCAAACAAATTCAGATAACCTTTGGAAGAATTTCCCCAGTAACACTCGATCGCGTCGAGACTTAATATCGTTCTTTAGGCGTAGAGCAAAATTACCTTGAACTTTGTAGTGCTCTCCTAATTTTTTGGGAATTTCCAGTTCGAGAACTTCTTGGCCAATAATGGGAAGATTAAGTCCTAGGGCCCAACGGCTTTCTTTTTCGCGAATAAGCGACTCGTAATCAAAGAGGTGCCTTCCCCCTTCAAACTCGATACGGCCCTTACCAGAGCCGGTAAGACAAATCCCCTGTAAACTCTGTACAAGGGACTTATGAGATGAATTACTTGTTTGAAATAATGAACAGCTGCTGAGAGCGAAGAGGACTAATCCACTACAGACGAAGCGGGAAGCCTTACTCCATCGAGGGGTCCTAATGCTTCTAGAATGTCTTTTCTTTCCGATTCTAATTTGCAATTTCTCAAAGCCTGTACAAAGAATTTTTTCGCCATGTCGAATTTTTCGAGGTCTCGATAAATAATAGCTAAATGTTTTGTGATTACAACATCTGTCTTAACTAAATCGAAGGCCTTTTGGATTTCCACCAAAGCTTTGTCGATATTTCCAGTCTTATAATAGAACCATCCCAAGCTATCTCTAATATATCCATCTTGTGGCTTTAAAGATACAGCTTTTGTGATCAAGCGATACGCCTCATCCATATCATCACCACTTTCTAGTAATGAGTAGCCCAAAAAGTTAAGGGCATCGGCATTCTCAGGGTCTTTCACTAAGATTCCCTTAATGATTTCTCGCGAAGCCCCATAATCCTTATTCTTTTCATAAAGAGAAGCTAGGTAATATTGATGATTTTCACCATAATCTTTTTCTTGGCTAACCCTCTTAAGTGAGTCAATCGCTTCAGAGTACCTACGTTGTGACTCATAGTAAGTCGCCATCATCACCTGAAACTCAACTTTCAAAGCCGCTACTTTCTCCGATCTCTGCTTCAAGTGAGTAAGGTATTGATCGCCCCACTCTTTATTATCAAACTCCACCAAGGATTGCATGATTTTGGCCATCTGAAGAGAACTATCCGCGTAGAGGTTGCTGCTCTCTGGAATTCTTCCAAAGTAATCAATTGCAACATCTAGTTTTTCAATTTCTTGATAGAGGGTTCCTAGGTAATAAAGAACTTTATCTGAACTTGGAACTGCTGACAGGATTTCCTTAAAGACACCAATGGCCTTATCGTATTCTTTAGCATCGGTATAAAGAATTCCAAGTCTCACTTTTAGATTGAGATCACTAGCATCTAAGGAACTCAGTCTTTCAGCATAAGGAAGAACCTCTCCAAACATTTCATTAGCAAACATAACCTGAACAAGGCGAGTAAGCACAGGGTAAGAGTTAGGAGATTCTTTTAGAAAACTTTGGTAAATTTTAATGGCACCTTTCGTGTCATTTTTCTCCTCTCTCGTTAGCCCCATGGCCATTGCTGCCTGGTAGTAGCGAGGATCAACTTTTAAAGCGTGCTTGAACTCTTTCATCGCAAGCTTAGGCTTTCCTTCTTTAAGATATACTTTCCCATTATAATAAAGAAAACTCGCCTCTTTATTCTTCTTAAAACACTTATTCAAAAGAGTATGAGACTTTTTATACTTCTCTTCTACTCCATAAGACTTGGCAAGAAAGATACACGCCTCCTCACTCCCAGGGTGTACTTCCATAACTTTGCTATAAGTTTCTCTGGCCAATTTTTTTTCATCGAGTGCAGTCAGAACTCCACCAAGAATTAGCCCCAAAGTTTCATCTTCAAATTTACTTTCTTTTAAGAGAGGCTCAAGAACTTCTCTTGACTCGGCCAAACTTCCAATACGAATAAGCTCCACTGCATATTTTTTCTTTAAATAAAAATCATTCGGCTGCAATGTTACAAGATGCTTAAAGATATAAGCGGCCGTATGAGCATCTCCTCTCATAGATGCATCATTTGCTTTAAGAAAGAGATCATCCGTTACAAACTTAACGGCCTGCGCTCCTTCCTTTTTCGCATTTACCACCATCTCTTCCATTTTCTTATCGAGTCTTTCGAAGGCCTTCGCAATTTGCTCTGAATCCATTTTCTGTTCGTCAGCACTATCAGCACTAGAAGTCTGCACTGTCTTCTCTTGAATTTCTTGCTCTGTTTTTTTCTGCCCAGTGGCACAACTAGCAAGCAAGAGACACATTAAAAGAATCGGACTGGTGAGTTTTTCTTTCATTGGATTAACCTTACTCATAATTTCACTTTCTTAGGATTAAATTTGGTAAACACAGTTCACCACTCTTAACTTTTTCGTCCTCTTCTTCCGTGAATCTTAGGAATAAAGCTCTATGACTATTATACAAGCAAGATTTACCCTCATTTCTATTTCTGACCTAAGTAGTCAAAATCACGAAAATTGCCTTCCACAACTCCCCTATGTAAGGATTTTTCCCTGCATTTAGGTTGACAGCATCATTTTAATGCTGCTATCCATAGACCTCGCAAAGTTAAGCAAGGCATTATGTCGATTTTATTTAATTTGACTGTTTTAAGCTATTGAAATTATAGAGATCAAAAGCAAAATTATTGAAATCTCGTAAAGCCCTTAAGAAAACTTTACACAACGTGTTAAGCAATTAGTCAAACACTGATATAAGAGCTTCCACACATAAGTTTGGCTTTATGCCTATAAATAAGTGCAATTTGAAAGGAAGTTAATAAAACTTCTCTGGAAAATAGAACAAAGATAATAACAGGATAAGTTTTAATCCTTACACACAAATAGGGGAAACAAAGATGAATGACGTAAGAATCATCAAGCGCTACCAAAACCGTAAACTTTATGACACACACCAAAGTTGTTACGTAACATTGGAAGAAATTGCTCAAATCATCCGTGAAGGGCACGAGATCCAAGTTATCGATAACAAAACTAAGAACGACATCACTTACACAACTCAAATTCAACTTCTTTTTGATCAAGAGAAGAAGTCAACAAAAGCTGGTGACACTGAGCTTCTTAAGAGAGTAATTCGCTCAACTGAAGGAACTTTCACTGGATATATTCGTGGTCTAGAAGGAATCGAAGCTCCTGTAGTAGAGGAAAAACCTGCTACTGAAGAATTCAAGCCTTCTTTCATGAATAATGAGTTCTCTGCTGCTTCAACTACCACAGTTGAAACTAGCAACACTTTAAACTAAAATTTAGACATGGGGCTTCAATTAAGGGCCCCTCTAAATTTGAGATTATAGTAGATGAAATCAAAAATTAGTTTCTATACAAAAATGTTAATGCCAGTGATGCTCTTTGCCACTGGCATTTCTGTTTCGGCTAAGTCGAAAATCCAAAGTCTAACCTCAAGCGAGACCGCTTCTCAGGTAGCTGCTAAAATTAGCTCCTCCTCTGGATTGAATAAACACTCTATTGGAGTTGGGATTGGGCAAACTTTCGTGGCCGGCGACTTTGCAGATACAGGTGAAGACCAAATTACTTGGGATCTTCTCTACAACTACTCTGCAAGTTACTCCTTTGATCTTTTGGTGGACTTTCACCATTCGAAACAAAGTTTTGCCAATACCTATACTCAGCTCACCAGCTTAAATATGGGCTTTAAATCAAAATTCTATCAAATTGATAACTTCTCTCCATTTGCAGTGGCCGGACTCGGTTTCTACGCTCCCAGAGTAAAGAGACAAATTGGAGATGAATATATTGAATCTAAGACTAAGCTTGTCTTTGGTTACCATGTCGGTGGTGGTGGAGACCTTAAGTTAAATGACAAAATGACTGTTGGACTGTATGCTTCTTTCCATAACCCTTTTGACGTTAAACAAGAGATAGGTCCACAAGTTGAAGGAAGATACTACAAACTCCTTATTACTGCCTTCTATACTTTCGAGTAAAGAAAACCCAGAAAAACGTCTTTTTATCGTCACAGGAAAAGGTGGCGTTGGTAAAACAACATTGGCCATGTCTATGGCCAAATATCTCAAGGAAGTAGAAAACCGTAAAGTTCTCTACAATAGCTTTGATCAACCCCTTCCCATTGAACTCCTAAAAGAACTCGACATCCCCTACTTTCAGTTATGCATGGATACTTCGGCAAAAGAATATATTGGTCGTAAACTTCATTCAGAAACAATTGCTGGGTGGATTATGAAAACTCCATTCTTCAGTTCCCTTTTCAATATGTTACCGGGGCTTGGACATATGATTCTCTTGGGCCACATTATTAGCCGCCTAGAGGAAGATCCCGAGCTGACTATAGTCATTGACTCTCCAAGTTCTGGTCACGCCATTACTATGTTTGAAAGTCCTCTCAATTTCAGAGATATGTTTAGAACAGGACTTATTGTTGAAGATATCGATCGTATGGAAGATTTTCTTTTTAAAGATGGGCATCTCCAAGTTTTAATTGCTGGACTCCCTACTCTTATGGCCACACAAGAGGCCACCGATCTATCAAAAGAGCTTGAACAAAGAAATGTAGTAAACCCAATCTTTCTATTGAATGATCTCTTAACCATGAACAAAGCGGTTAAGGACTCACCCGAAGAAGAACTCCCGGACTTTATCAAAACCAAATGCAAACTAGAAGCAGAGGTTCAGTCAGG
>JBFHGF010000156.1:0-7540 GCA_041583335.1 Bacteriovoracaceae bacterium | reverse complement strand
GCAGTTCAGAGAGCCAGTTTGTGTGTCCCCAAAGCATACTTCATCATTAGTGATAAAACGAGCCGCAAATTTACCTTTATCATTGAGAAGCTCTAATTCTTTAAGGTTCTTAGGATCTTTTTCCATAAAAGTAAGGAAGTTGTAAATCCCTTTCGTGGTGGTTGTCTGAACGATCGCTCTTCTTTTAGTAAATTCCTTTACTAGATCAGATGCAGCATAGGCCGAAGTGCTAAGCACGAATAGAGCGAGTAATACTTTTTTCATTTTGTACTCCTTTGTGGGTAATGGTTAATTTAGGTAATTTTATAGTTATAGGTTGATAGAGCGCCGCAAAGAATTGAGTGGACTCCCTTTCAAAATAAGGATCTTCATGACTGACTAGGCCATATTGGAGCTCTCTCATGTCATCATAGGTTGGACGATAGAAAGTTCCAAAAATAAGATCCCAGATACTCAGGGCCACTCCATGGTTTTTATTTTGATGAATACCTTTTGTAGAGTGGTGGATCTGATGCATACGAGGCGATATAAAAATATACTCCATGAATCCGAAGCTAATGGGAATAGGCATATGGCGCAGGTTGGAGCCAAAGGCATTAAAGAGAAAGCCAAAGGCGTTGACCCCTAAGATATCAAGGGCCGCGATCTTTCCACCAAAGAGAAAAATATAAAGTCCTATAAAAAGACCTTGAGTAAGGATTGCTCTGGCCGTGCCTACTAGAGATTCCAGGGGATGGACGCGAAAGAGGGTGAAGGGAGTGAGGACCTGTGCCGTGTGGTGGGTGCGATGAATATTTCGCAGGGCCGGCACTTCGTGCATTAAAAAGTGAACGAAGAAGCGCAGGAAGTCGCTAATCAGGAAGGCCATGGCGGTGGCCAAAATACTTTTAGTTAGGGCCGAGAACTGAAAGGGAGTATGGCCAGGAAAGAGCTGATGGCCCCATTGGATGATTTGAGTGCTCACAGAGAAGAAAGTGAAGAGAAAGAGCGGGAAGATAAAAACTTTTAAGGCCGTGTTAAAAGCTAGGAGCTTAAAGTCCAGTAAAGCGCTCTTATGAAAGATGCCCTGACGAGAAAATATAACTTTGAGTTGTGCTCCAAGCTTCATTTCTTTATTAAGGATACGGGAGTAGAGGGCGGCAAAGAGCAGGGTGAGGATCAGCACAGGCCAATAGACCCTCTGAGAGGGATCAGTTGTAAGATCAACCAATGGAGAGATCCATTGCTTAAAGATTTCGCTAATTTGTGAAAGGAGTTGTCCACCCATAATGATCCCAAAACTAGTCGTGAGCACAGGACTTTTTAGTAAGGGTCGTTTGATATGTCAAACTCTTAATTGATTTGGTAAACTATTCTCTTTTCGACCTTAAAGAGCTGGGTAGAGCTAGCGGCTAAGTTTTTGAACTTCCACTGCTTTACCGCTTCAAGGGCCGACTGATCTAAACTCTTGTGACCAGAGCTTTTAGTGAGTTCAACCTTATCCACATTTCCGTTGCCCTTGATCCAAAGAGTAAGGGTGACAATGCCAGTTAGACCACGACGGATGGCCAATCTTGGATAGTGGGGTTGGGAGTAATTAGCAATAACAGAGTCGAAACTCTTCGTTGTGGTTTGTGGGGTAGTGGGGAGCGGCTCTTGCTCAACCACTTTCTTAGGGACTTCTTTGACAATCTTCTCTTTACGCTCTCGCTTCTTAAAAGGGTCCTTTTTAACCACTTTTTTTACAGGCTGAACCTTAGGGACAATTACCGGTTTTCTTATATTAATTTTAATGGAAACAGGAGCATTGGAAAGAGGAGCTGCGTTTAAGTGGATGGCCTCTTGGTTCTGGTACAGAAGAACAGCTATATGGATAAGCAAACTAGATATGAAGAATATAGTGAAGAGCTTCTTTTGCTCATTTCTCTTTATATCTACGAGATCTACAAAATTTTCTAGATCTGCTTGATTCACGAGTGGGGAGTCTCCGGCGGTGCTGTAATACATGGTGTTATTTATAAGGGAAGTTCAGTTGTTTGACAAGCCAAACAAGTAGAGATTACTGGTGGCCCGCAGGTTGCATTAACTATGGGAAGTAACAAGAAAAGGCCACGAGAGAAGCTGAGCATAGGTTTTTCAAAGAATTGGCCGTCTAAACTTTATACAGTTGGAGTTCCTATTAACAAGCTTCTTATCCCTATTCTCATGATGGTCTTGGTAAGCGTAAGCTCTTCTTGTGGATTGAAGGGACCGACTGCACCTGCGAGCGAGAGGAATAGCTTCTCCCTAAGGGAGCTTCAATGTGATAAGGATCAGAACTTCAATCCTACGCAATCGTATTTAGAAATAAAGAAGAGAGTTGATGAGTTGGACCTCTTTCTTGAGCTCTACAATAAGCATCCCGAGCGTGAAACGGTTCGCTTCTTTCGCCCGATGGTGGGGTTATCAGAG
This sequence comes from Bacteriovoracaceae bacterium, assembly GCA_041583335.1. Classification (GTDB taxonomy): domain Bacteria; phylum Bdellovibrionota; class Bacteriovoracia; order Bacteriovoracales; family Bacteriovoracaceae. The sequence goes on along the minus strand of JBFHGF010000156.1, from coordinate 5,110 downwards.
CAATCGACCTCTCCAGGTGATCCCTTGATCATTGGGGAGAGTGAAAACCTGGTCGAGCTCTCAAGGCTCGATCAAGAGTGGGCCCACTCTGTGGGAGAGGGAACTTGGTTTTCCTTCCTCTCTAATGAGAAAGCAGAACTTAAGTTAGAGGGGGCCATCGACCCCGATGAAGTGAACGATCTTTTGAGGGACTATAATCGGCTCCTCGATAATGCTTCTCGCTGGAACTATCTCCAATGTAATTTGGCGAATCTAGAAAATAAAAAGAAGCTAGATGTACGCCCCTATCTTGCTTATGTGAATTTTAAAAGTAGTCATTGTGCTGTTGGTGACCAGTGCTCGGAAGAGGAGCTGAGTTTTGCCAAAGATGAACTGATCAATTTATGCTCGATTTCGAGTTCAAGTAGTTCTCGTTATATTTGTAGTTTGGAGTTTGAACAGCACAAACGAGCGAAGAGCTTAAAGGAATTTGAAGAGCACTACTTTCAAAAACAGAAGAGTAAGTATGACTCTTTTTTTCAAATTAATGTACTCAATCAATGGAGCTGTCACGATCGATTGGGAAAAACGGTAGTAGAGATTCCCTATTTTTTAAATAATACATTCTTAGAAAAAATCGATCATGATACGGACTTCTTCGAAGGCTTTGTCGAGCGACGCTGGGGCGAAGGAGAAGTACAAATTAAATTGATTAAGAGTGATGCTCCAAGCGAAAATGCCGTAAGCGTTCAATGGACTCAATCAACAGTGTCATTTGTAAATTACTCTGAACCCAAAGTTATTCATATGTCGGAGCACTTGGCCTATAAAGAATTGATGCTGGTTTTCTCTCATGAACTAGGACATGTCCTCGGGTTCCCCGATTGTTATCTGGAGTTCTATGAAGAAAAAGAGAAGCACTCTGTTTACTATGATCTGGATTTTGGAGCCGATAATCTAATGTGCGACACTCACTTTGGAGCAGCTGCACCTCTATCTTATCTCAATCAAATAAAAGCAGGGGCCTGTCGTAATTAATTTTTCAAGGCACCCAGTTTCTCTAGGACAGTTGAGCGAGCAGAAATAAAATGCTTATGTTCAAGTAAGAGTCCATGATTAATATTTCGGATCTCTTCCGATTCACTATTTTCTACCGTTCCGTCTGCTGCCGCCACGGCAAAGAGAGAGACAATTATACGGTATCGTTCATCAAGAGAGAGGGACTCTCTTAAAGGAAGGCAATAGAGGTGATTCTCTACTCCTGCTAAATCTTTTACTTCACTTAAGCAAAGATCGGCAACGGCCGTGGCTTCCTTATCATTAAGATGGCTCCAGTCTTTCAGGGACTTGAGGATAACTTGCCTCTCATTTTCATCGATCACCAAATCGTTATAAGCGATGCGGGCCATCAGCCCACTAAGGCACGCTATTTTGAGTAGCTGATCGTCTGATTGATTGGGGAGAAGTTCAGAAACTTTTTGATGAAGTCGACTCGTAAAGTTTTGGCTGCCGCTAGCTCCAAGAGAGTCGACTTGACTCTTAATTTCATTTAAAAAGCTTTTCCAAAGGGACATGTTAGTGAGCTCCTGCTATTGTGATCGATTGCCTTTTTAGTATAGGGGGAGGCTCGGGCATGTGCAAACTTGTCTAACATTCGCTAAGCAGCGCCTGAGAGTTATCTAAGGTTTTTACCCTATAAAAGGGGTTTATAAATTGAATATAATAGGATCAGCTAAACCTCTGAGATCCCTTGGCTTTTTACCCTACCTAAGAGGTGATTTTTCAGATAAAATAGAAGGTAGAAATACCCATAAGGGTATAAGTGTTATTAAACAAACCAGAATACAATTTATGAACCTTGACTTTAACAAATTCGCTCCCATCTTATCTTCAGAAGAGGACTCTGATGGAGAGTCTGGTGTTGCTACCGTCATCAAGGAAGAGGTGAAGAAGCCAAAATTGTATAAGGTGCTCCTTCACAATGACGACTACACGACTATGGAGTTTGTAATCTACGTTTTACTAAAGCATTTTGGAAAAACAGAAGATGACGCCCATGCTGTAATGCTGAAAGTACATAATGAGGGAGTAGGGGTTTGTGGAGTTTACACTTATGAGGTCGCCGAAACGAAGGTGGCCAAAGTATCTCAAGAAGCCCAGGCCAATGGCCATCCTCTAAAGTGTACTGCTGAGCCTGAATAAGTCTGAAGTCGCGCTGAAGTAGCAGCCCAAAATTTAAATTTAAAATACTCGAGTAAAGAATAGAAAGAGTATCAAAATCGTGGAAAAAAAAGAATTCAAGAATGAGTTTGGAACCACAAGGAATGATTTATGATGTCAAAGAAATTAGAAGTAATCATTAATTCCGCTATCCGTAAGGCCAATGAGCTCAAGCATGAATACCTCACGCTTGAGGCGATGCTTTTGGCCATGCTCGATGATGAGCAGGTCTTAGAGGTCATCACCAATTGTGATGCGAGTCCTTCTGAAATCCGTAGCGAACTTGAAGAGTTTTTGGCCAATCCCCAAAACTTTTCCATCCTGAGTGATATGGAAGTTGAAGAACTGAGCAAGAAACAATTTGTGGACGATGACCTTCGCCAATTGGCTAAAGATTCCGGGATTACTTATCAACCAGAAATCAGCCTCTCCTTACAAAGGGTGATCCAAAGGGCGGCCATTCATGTGCAGTCTTCCGGTAAAAGGCATATCCGAGGAATTAATCTCTTGGTATCCATGTTTCAAGAAAAAGAATCCTTCGCTCTTTATACTCTTCTTAAGCGAGGAGTCGGTCGCTTTGATATTGTGAAGTATATTTCTCATGGCCTAGACCAGCCAGAGACTACCAGCGGTGATGAGGATGTTATCGAAGAGGCCAAAGTTCATGAAACTCACGATACGGGTGCCGGTAAAGAACCCAAATATAAATTTCTAGAACAATATGCTCTAAATCTAAATGAATTGGCCGCAAAGAATAAAATTGATCCTGTTATCGGACGAGAAGATGAGGTGCGAAGGATTATTCAAATCCTTTGCCGTCGTCGCAAAAATAACCCACTCTTGGTTGGAGAAGCTGGGGTAGGTAAAACAGCTATCGCTGAAGGCCTCGCCTACAGCATTGAGTTGAGTGAAGTTCCTGAAGTTCTCGAGGATACCACTGTCTACGCTCTGGATATGGCCTCGCTTCTTGCGGGGGCAAAATTTAGAGGGGATTTTGAACAAAGACTAAAAGGAGTTGTTAAAGATCTCGAAGCACTTGGTGAGGTCGGCAAGCAGCCGATCCTCTTCATCGATGAAATCCATACTGTCATGGGTGCAGGCGCAACAACCGGAGGTAGTATGGATGCTTCAAATCTTTTGAAGCCATCTTTAACCTCGGGAAGAATTCGCGTACTGGGTTCTACTACCCATGAGGAGTACCGAAAGTTTATCGAGAAAGACTCGGCCTTTAGCCGTCGTTTTCAGAAGATTGAAGTGGAAGAACCTTCCATTGAAGATACTTATAAAATTCTACTGGGACTTAGAGAGAAGTTTGAAGACCATCATGGCGTAAAGTACTCGAATGCTGTTTTGAGATCTGCCGTGGATCTATCTGCTCGCTACATTACCGATCGTAAGAATCCTGATAAGTCGATTGACGTGATTGACGAAGCCGGGGCCTATACCCAGTTGCTTGCGAACAAGCGTACGAAGATTACGAAGAAAGATATTGAAAGGGTTGTGGCCAAATTGGCCAAGATTCCTAAAATTTCGGTGGCCGGAGATGAGAAGCAAAAACTCAAAGACCTACGCTCCAACCTTAAGATGGTCATTTATGGACAAGATGAGGCAGTGGATAAAGTATCCGATGCCATTCTCCTTTCCCGCAGTGGGCTGGGGCATGAGCATAAGCCTATGGCGAGCTTCCTCTTTGCTGGTCCGACTGGGGTAGGGAAGACTGAATTGGCCCGCCAATTGGCCTTTAATTTGGAGGGTCATCTCGAGCGTATCGATATGTCCGAATATATGGAAAAACATTCGGTTTCCAAATTAATCGGGGCTCCTCCCGGTTATGTGGGCTTTGGTGAAGGGGGGATCCTTACCGATGCCGTTAAAAAACACCCCCATTGTGTGCTCTTATTAGATGAAATTGAAAAGGCCCATCCCGACATTTATAATGTACTCCTTCAGGTCATGGACCATGGGTCACTTACGGATAGCCAGGGCCGTGTCACCGATTTTAGAAACACTATCATCATTATGACCACTAATGCCGGGGCCAAGGAAATGGATAGCGGGGCCATTGGTCTAGCTGGAGGTATCATTAAAGAGGCTACCCATAAGAGGGATTCAGCCCTTAAGAATTTCTTTACCCCTGAGTTTAGAAACCGCCTTGACGGAATAATCCACTTCAATAAATTAGGAACAGATTTTATTGTACAGGTAGTGGATAAATTCTTAATGGAACTTGAAAGTAAGCTTGCCGCAAAGAGTGTCTCTATAGATGTAGATGAAGATGCGAAGGTCTGGATGGCCGAAACAGGTTATGACCCCAAAATGGGGGCGAGACCTATCGCTCGTATGGTGGATCAGCAGATTAAGAAGCCTCTTTCCCATGAGATTCTCTTTGGTGCCTTGGAGAAAGGTGGCCATGTTCAGGTTGTCCTTAAAAAAGAGGGGGAATCCAAGGAACTGGGCTTCGAGTTTGAGGTAAAAAAGGAAGTCGAAAAAGTATAAAATTAGCTTTTCATAACATTCATTTTTAAGGAAAAGGCCTTCTCATTTTATAGAGAAGGCCTTTTTTTTTGCCCTAAAACTCCGCGAATTCCCCATGAGATGGGCTGTATTGGCGGTTAGAAAAACGATGAAAAAGGGCTAAAAGTGCCACTTTTATATGTCGAAAAGAGATGATTTTTAGAAAATAATTCCCTTTTTTTTAACTTTTTTTTCATAAAAATGAAGGGGTAATTCTTCTTAATGGAGCTTCATTTTCATAGAAATTGAACATTTTTTTTTAAGAGAGAAAAACTTAAAAACATCAATGTTCATCGATTATTCATTCACTAAACACCGGCAGCTTTCAAAGAAACTTTAATAAAAAGTTAAAGAAAAAATTAGAAGATGGCGAAAGGGAGATGAGCCCACTGACTTG
>JBFHGF010000155.1:0-7603 GCA_041583335.1 Bacteriovoracaceae bacterium | reverse complement strand
TCCCAAGCGATGGTCTCCTCCAGAACTTTTTGGTGCATGCCACCAATAGAGGCACTTTTGAGGTAAGTTCTCTTATGAGTGAGCGGGTATTGGCGACGTATCTCATTCCAATCTGACATAGTAATTGAACCTGTTATAGGGTGAAGGTATAATGATGCTTCATTAATAAATTTTTATTGTTACTGCTAGGAGTATAATTTGCGAACCGTTAGGATTAAAGCAAAAAAGGGTGGACGTTCATTTCTCTATCGTGATGAATTCTATGAAAGAGAGATAGAAGATGGACTCCAGGGAAGAACTCCCGGCGAATGGGTTTTGGTGACGGAAGGCAAGAGTGAAGGGCCACTTCTTTTGGCCATGGCCAATCCCCTCATCCAACAGGGTCCCTGCTTAAGGGCCTTGAAGTCTTTTCAAAATGCGAAAGAAGCACTGGACTTTGCTCCTGAACGCTATATCCAATCCTCCATTGATCACGCACTTGAAAAGAGGGCCCGCTTTAAATATCTCGATGAGGGAAGCCGCCTTATTTATGGAGCTATTGATGGACTACCCGGCGTAATCTGTGATGAGTATAGCAATTGTGCCCTTTTGCAAATCAATACCGCGGGAATGGATATTTATCGAGATGTGATCCGTAACCATCTGCAAACGAGACTTGGAGAGAAGAAAATTATTTTCTTAGATCAAGAAGAGTATCGTAAGGTCGAAGGCCTACCTCAACATAGTAGAGAAGAAGTTCCCGATATCGAAGTTTCAGAAAGTGGAATTAAGTATCTTGTTAAAAAAGAAGTGATGCAAAAAATTGGTCACTATTATGACCATCGTATCAATCGCTTAAAGCTGCGTGAATGGATTGGCAACTACAAAGGAAAGTTGAACACGGGAGTGGATCTCTTTTGTTATAGTGGCTCTTGGGGTCTCAATGCTCTGGCCGCTGGAGATAAACTTCATATGGATTTTGTCGACCAAGGAAACTTCAACGAAACGATTGAAACGAATCTTTCTTTAAATAACTTCCAGGGCCGTGGTCAGTTTCATCGTGCTGATGTCTTTGACTGGTTAAAGAAGAAGGCCGAGGGCAAGGAAAAATATGACCTGGTGATTAGTGATCCTCCCGCCTTTTCTAAATCCTTGAAGAATAAATCAAAGGCCCTTGGAGGTTACGCCAAACTTCATAAGGCGATTGCTAAGCTGTGTCGCCCCGGCACCCTCTTGGCCATTGGAAGCTGCACCCACGGTGTGACTTTGGATGAATTGGACCAAACGATTAATCAAGGCTTTTGGGATACGGGAATGAAAGTGAATCTCTTAGATATAGGGATTCAGGGTCCTGATCATTTGATGGCCTCCCTCGGGGATCGGGAAAACTACATTAAATACTTACTCTACTGTGTAGACTAGGCGAAGCCGCGTTTCTAAATGGATTGTATTTTTTTTCTTAAAACCTTCTTTATACTTTCTTTAACTCTGGATGATTTTGAGAGCATTTATTTTATTATAATCAGCAAGTAAGCACATTGCCGGTAGTTTTTTAGAGCAAATGATGACAAACTAGTAGGTAATGAAAGCAATTGATTTAAAAGAGATTTTTGAGAGTGGACAACACGAAAATGTTCAAGCTTATTTAAATTTCCTCGATCCTCTTGAGATCGTGGACCTCTTTTATATTATTGATTCCGAACACTATCCCAAAATTATTGATAACCTTGATGAAGAAGAGCTGGCGGAGATCTTTCCTCTCTTTGAAAAGAGCCTCTTTGATGAATTGGTTGAAATCTTATCAGTGGATAAAATAACTCGGATATTTAACCACCTTGAAACCGATGATGCCGCTTATCTCTTGAAAATGCTCAGTGATGATAAAAGGGATATGGTCCTGCCACGTCTGACAAAGATGGTCCAGATTAATCGCATCCTGAGTTATCCAGAAGAGTCGGCCGGATCCATTATGCAGACAGAGGTCTGTTTATTAAGAGAGGGGATGACGGTAAAAGAGGCCGTCGATGCCATTCGTCGTCAAAAGAAAGTTCTCGGTAAAGTTGTGGTCTCCTATGTGGTGGATGAAGAGAAGAAACTCATTGGTCTCGTCCAACTTGACGACGTGATCTTGTCACAGATGGTCGATCCCATTGCCCATATCACAAAGCCTCTTAAGCATTATGTGAATCCTGAAGAAGATCAGGAAGAAGTGGCCCAGATTTTTTCTAAGTATGACCTCTCTTACCTGCCAGTTGTGGATAAAGATGGAATTCTACTGGGTCAGATTATGTTCGATGATATCCAAGATGTTATCGAAGATGAGGTGAGTGAAGATATTTTGGCCTATGTTGGGGTGTCCTCGGATGAGTCCATCGGTGATGTGAATCCTAATCGCTTAAAATTGGCCATGGGGCGTTTTCCTTGGCTGATCTTTTCGATCTCGGCCTCTTTTTTGACAGGGTATATCCTGACTTTCTTTGAAGGCAATGTTACTAACGCCATTATTTTTGCTTCTTTTGTCCCCTTGATTATGAACACCACAGGAAATGTGGGAACTCAAACGGCCATGATCATTACCCGTTCATTTGCCCTAGGGGCCAATGAGTTCGGTCAATTTAGACTTCCCCTTATGCGAGAGCTTTCTGTGGGATTAATAATGGGTCTTATGGCCGGACTAACGACCTTTAGTATGATTCTTCTCTTCTATGGTGATTCCATGGTGGGAATTCGTGTGGGTTCAACTCTTGTTCTTTCCATGTCGACTGCGGCCCTTTTTGGTATGCTCATTCCCATGTCCTTTAAGAAGTTGGGGATTGATCCGGCCATTGCTAGTGGACCTCTTGTTACTTCCTTTTGTGATATGCTTTCGGTGAGTATGTACTTGGGAATTATTTTGGGCTTGGGGTATTTATTCCCTTAAGCAAAGGTTGGTTAGCGCCCCTGACGGCTAGTTGTTAAGCGCTAGCTTTCTGTACCTAAATGTAAAAATGATTGCGAGGACAATACTCATCAACGTTAGTCCGAGGGCCAATCCCGCCCATAACCCAGCAGCTTCCATATTGTAGTTCTTAACGAGATAGATTCCAAAGGGTAGACCGACACACCAATTGATAATGATGCACATGAGAAGTGGAACTTTTGTGGTGGCCATTCCTCTTAAGCAGCCCCATAGGGTGACTTGAATGCCGTCGGGAACTTGAAAGAGGGCGACATAGAACAGGAGTGCCGAGCCATAGGAAATAATATTTTGATCCGGAGTGGCCAAGCGCAATAGTGGCCCAGGTAAGAAGAAAAAGACCAGGGCCGTGAGTACCATAAAGCCGGTACCAATCATAATACAGGCTAGAGCGTAGTTAAGGAGTTGCTTATGATCCTTCTTTCCATACTGCTCACCCACAAAGACAGTGGCACTGGAAGCGATGGCCAAAGGAACCATAAAGGTCAATCCCCCTAGGTTGAGAACAATATTGTGAGAGGCCGAGGCCAAAATATTCATCTTACCCACTAATACCGTCACCGTAGTGAAGACAAGAACTTCCGAGAGGGTACTTAATCCGATGGGGAGACCTAGGGCGACGATCTCTTTAATGCGGTCCCAATCGATATTGAATTTGGTTTTAAATTTTCGATGGGTAAAAATGGAGAGGCACAAAAACATCAATGAGCGGGTAATTAGAGTAGAAATTGCAGCCCCTTCTATTCCCATTTTAGGAAATGGTCCCAGTCCAAACATCAGCACAATATTGAGCAGAACATTGGTGATATTGAAAAAGAGAATGGCCCCATTGGCGACATAGGTATGCCCATAGGCCTGAAGGTATTCTTTATAAACTTGATAGAGCAAGGCCGGCAGTACACTTGCGGCCGTGATCTGTAAGTAAGAGATGACCAATTCTTCGATTTCGGGAATAAGGTTGAAGAAGTGCAGTTGGAAAGTGAAGAAGTACAGAGCGAAGCTTAAGAGCACTCCAGTGAAGCCCGCAATGGCCAAGGAGTTAAAGAGCATATCGTCTTCTTTAGTACCTTCTCCCTTTAGGCGCGAGGTAATGGCGCTGACGGCAAAGGTGAGACCAAGGCCCAGCATAAGAAAGGGGGAGAAGATTGTGGCCGAGACACCTAGGGCCGATACCACTTCTTGGGAGTAGCGGCCCGCAACCAAGAGGTCGCCTGTTCCAAAGAGCATCTGTCCCATTTGTCCCGCTATAATAGGTAGCGAAAAGATAAATACTTTCTTTAGAGGGATATCTCTCATGGGATGCCTTAGTGATTTTAGTTCACCCTATTTTCGAAGATTGATCTGTTTTAATCAAGGGGAATATCACCCGTTACGACTTATTTAGCGGCTTTATACATTTCGAGGGCCTGGGCCCTTTTGGCCTTATAATCGACAACAGGAAATGGGTAATCTTCACCAATAATGCAGCCGGCCTCAGATTGTTGGATCATATCGGCCATTGAAGGATCATGAATTAACTTGCCTGAAAATCCTGAGAGCTCTGGGCACCACCTCTTGATGAAATGCCCTTCTTTATCAAATTTCTCCGATTGGGAATAGGGATTAAAAATTCGAAAGTAGGGTTGGGCATCGGTTCCTGTCGAAGATGACCATTGCCACCCCCCATTATTGGCGGCCAAATCAAAGTCCAAGAGTTTAAGGGCAAAGTAGTGTTCTCCCTTTTTCCAGTCAACAAGAAGAGTTTTGCATAAGAAGCTGGCCACGACCATGCGTAAGCGATTGTGCATCATTCCGGTGGCATTTAAGCAGCGCATGGCCGCATCGACGAGGGGATAGCCCGTTTGTCCTGACTTCCATGCTTCCCACTCTTTCTTGCCTCCCAACCATTTGATGGCTTCATATTCAGGTCGAAAAGGTTGGTTGGCCACATGGGGAAACTGATCGAGAATGGTGGTATAAAATTCGCGCCAAATCAATTCACTGGCCCAAGTTTGATGGCCAGATGTCGTGCCAGCAAAGGCACAGCGAAAGAGGTCGCGAATCGATAAGTTGCCATGGCGAATATAAGGGGAGAGGTTAGAAGTCCTTCCCTTTTCCACTTCTGGGGTAGGGAAGTCACGGGCCTGCTCATAGTCCATAATAAGGGACTCAAATTGCTTGAGTTTTTTCTTGGCCGCAGTGGTGCCGCCTTCAAGAAGATTGTCTGTTGGGTGAAAACCAAGTTTCTTATACCAATCTCTATGGACGATGGAGTCTTTATTATGCTCGATTTGGACAAACTTCTTACTGCTTACCTTGTAAGTGGGTAGCTCTTTATCTTGTTGGGATAGACGTTCATACCAAGCGCGCTTATAGGGTGTGAAGACTTTATAGATTTCTCCTTTATTGGTAAGAACTTCTCCGCCCTCAAAGACGACACTGTCTTTAAAGTGGAGAGCGGCACCCGCAATCGTTTGAATAACTTTTTCATCACGCTTCTTAGCATAGGGTTCGTAGTCGTGATTGAAATAGAGGCGATCTATTTTATGCTTGGCCATAAACTTGGGGATCTCTTCAACGGGATCGCCATAACTGATCCAAAGGGTGGAGCCTTTTTTATTCAATTGAGATTCAATATCTTTGAGGGATTCAATGATAAAAGTGAGTCGCCGGTCATCTTTAGGAAGAGGATTGAGGAGATGGGGATCAAAGTTGAAAATGAGGTGGACTTCATTGGCCTGGGCACACGCCTGCGATAGAGCGCGATGGTCATGAAGGCGTAAATCTCTTCTCATCCAAACTAATGCTTTGTCTATTTCTGCCATAAATTTCTCCCTCTTTGTGTTGGTATTCTAGAAAGAGGGAGGTTTTTAGTCTAAGAAATAAATCAGAAAACAGTTAGACTAAGCTCTAGGACACTCCATGATTACTGAGGAGCCCTTTGAGTTGAAAGTGGTCAAGGAGGCCAAGTGAGGAGAATTGAATTCCCATTCCTTGAGGGTAATTTCCTCGGGAATGAAACTCTTTTCGCACGACTGTTCCTTGAACTTTTAAGTCACCCCTATGGGTACTGATATAGAGATTGATATGTTCTCCAATATGTAACTCATTCATCAGGTTATTGGTGTAATGGTTCATGGCCGAAAGAAAGGTTCCGGTTTGAGAAATATCATAAGTTGTGGTGAGAACTTTTCTCTTTCCACGGGACTCAATCCATACGGGAAAGTTTTGTTTGTAGCGAGTGGGAATTTTCCACCATTGTACCTTAGGGTCTTTGAGGGCGAGTTGGGCCTTGGTAAAAATATAGCTATAGCTGACAAAGAGGTATCCGAATGTGGCCGCCGATGCTTGAAGGTGAGAGTAGTCAGTGCCCCACAGGGAAACAAATAAGTTATTTGTTGCCGTAAGAAAAACTCCTATAGGAATGAAGAACTTAAGGGCCGGGGAAACTCTAAAGGATAACACGGCATTGATGAGCCCTATGGCCATCACGGCATAATTTAAGGGAGTGACCTTCATCATGATGGATGACCAGTGCGCTAAGGAGAAGAGGTCGTGCTCGTAGAGCAAGGCGATCTGTAGCGGTATCGATACCGTCACTCCTAAAAAGAAGAGCGCCAATAAAGGGAAGATGATTGGTTTTTCTTTCACACTTATTCTCCTGATTATTTTACGGCCAAGGTCGGGGCAAGAGTTTCATTAAAGTGGGTGCAATAACTATTCACTCGTTTCACATACTTTCTCGCTTCGTTGAGGTCTTCAGCATCTCTACGCCAGTCTCTACCATACTTACGAAGGGCCGACTTCACTCGGTAGGCACCACTATTATATGACGCGAGAATAAGCTCATTGATAACATCCATATTATCTCCATAGTACTTATGGATAAGGCGTCTATTTTCAGGCGCGAGCCAATAGGCTTCGAGATACTTTAAGAAAGTAATCCCTCCTTCGATGGAGTATTCTTCATTGAGGCGCCATTCATTTTGCGGATTAATTGTTCCCGAGAGGATCATCGTTTTGATTATAGGAACACTATATTCTTCTATCGCATTATTGGTAGGCCACTTCTTATCTTCCAGAATATGGGGTTGGGCCAAATTCGTTACTTGAGTGAGGCCAATGGCCTTAGCATGACTTACGGCCTGAGAGTTAAAGGCCGACTCTTGGGCAATTAGCCCGGCCACAAAGTGGGGGTTCACACCATGTTCTTTTGATATGCGCTCAATGGATTGAGTGAGCGTAGTGGGAACTTCTCTAAAGGGCGCAACTTGCTTGAGTGGTGTATAGGCCGCTAGAGAACAATGAGGTTCTTCGTAGCGAAAGTATTGAGGTTTTGTATAGAGGTCATTTTGAAACTTAATCAGAATATCATGATCCTTACTGGAGAGGAGTTTGAGACCACTGAATTCAATTTGCATTTTGGTGTATTCATTATTGAAGCTGACTTTTGAATTCTTAATCCATTCGTCGGTGACATCATATTGGTTGTAATAGAGTTTGAGTTTAAAGTCCCTTGAGATTAGGGACTGATTGTCGAGGACAATCGTAAAACTTGTGAGCTCGGTTAGGTTTTGCCTCTTGGGATAGAACTCCAAAGTCGCACTTGATTCTTGCTGGGGTGTGCGTGTAATAGTGCTTACTGTACTTTGTTCAAGCTTCTCTTCACGGGGCCTTAGGTTGGTCTCG
>JBFHGF010000154.1:0-7631 GCA_041583335.1 Bacteriovoracaceae bacterium | reverse complement strand
GGTTACTTCTGAAGAAGGTAGAGGAACAACATTTCGCTTGAAGATTCCTCTTACCCTCGCGATTGTGCCCGCCTTGGTCGTGGAAGGTGGAGGAGAGACTTTTGCTATTCATCAAAAAAATCTCGTTGAGCTCGTTTTATTGGAAGAAAAAGATTTCTCAAGAATTGAAATGCTTCACGGGCGTGAGTTCTTTCGCTTAAGAGGTGATCTCATTCCCATTATACGCCTGAATGAAGTGCTCTCGGTTAAGAGTGAAGTGAATGAGAAAAATCCTGTTCTTAACATTATTGTCCTTAAAGCTGAGGGGAAAACTTACGGTCTTATTGTCGATGAAATTCTCGATACCCAAGAAATTGTGGTCAAGCCACTGGATCGCATTCTAAAGAATATCAAGTACTATGCAGGCTCCACCATTATGGGAGATGGAAGGGTGGCCTTGATTATTGATGCCTTTGGTTTCTATAATCAGTTTGATCCCAAAGATGCGGCCAATAAAGAAGAGCTTACGAGTCGTGATGTCGTTTCAGATGAAGATTATGAGCGCATGGAAGTCATCCTCTATAAGCTTGGTGATGGTCGAGTTTATGCTGTGCCACTTAGCCTTATTGATCGTCTTGAAGAAATAGATTGTGATAAAATTGAATGGTCGGGAAGTCAACCGCTTATTCGTTATCGTAACACCTCGATGCCTCTTATTAATGTAGAGAAGACTCTTCAACTCGATGGCGAGAGTGTGATTGACTGCCGTAAAGAAGGTAAGCTCAATTGTATTGTAACCAGCATTAACGGAACCTTCTTTGGCATCATTGTCTCTGAAATTATAGATATTGCCATGAGTGAATCGGAGCTTGACCCCGATACCGTAGATCGTAAAGGATTGATGGGAACTATTTATATCGATGAAAAGCTTATTACACTTATTGACCTCTATGAAATTATAAATAGAACAGAAGTAGGCAAGAAACTCTTTGCCATCGATGAAGAGCTTCGCTTTGAAGGAGATATTCTCGTTGTTGAAGACGGAGCACTGTATAGAAGGATATATGAAGATATTCTAAAAGGATTGGGACTAAATCCAACGATTGTTAGAAATGGAATAGAGGGGATTGAAGCTTTTAAGAGTAATCCAAGTTTCAGGGCCGTCATTACAGATATTGAAATGCCGATGAAGAGTGGTTTTGAGCTGGCAGAAGAGATTCGCGAACTCAATCAGGACATCCCTATTTTGGCCATCTCTGGAAAGAGGACGAGTACAGAATTAAAAAAAGGTAAGGATGCGGGTTTCACTACTCATATTGAAAAATTGAATAAGAAAGAGTTCGTTGCCATATTGAACGATTTTCTTAAATAGATAGAAGGGAGCATTTATGGATGAATCAAATAATCTCGTTGAAGCAGTGCTCTCTGGAGATACTTCCCAGTTATGTGGCTTCAAAATTATGGATGGGCAGTACGCGATCCCTGTTCTTGAAGTGCAGGAAGTTGTAAAGCCTCAAAAGGTAACCCCTGTACCCTTAGGGCCAGACTATGTTGATGGACTAATTAACCTACGTGGCCAAATTGTTACGGCCATTAATTTAAGGGTAATGTTTGGCCTACCACGTAATTCTGAACAAGAAGATGATTATATGAATATTATCGTCCGTTGGGGCGATGGGCTCTATGCGCTAGTGGTTGATGAAATTATGGATGTTATGGATGTTGAAAATACAACCTTTGAAGATACGCCCGATATGATTGATGAAAAAATTAAGAAGTATATTCGCGGTGTATTTAAGCTAGAAGACAACCTTCTCACATTATTGAGTTTAGAAAAACTATTAGATATTAAGAATTAATATAACTATCGGAGTGATTATGAGTGCAACTGAGCAATTTGACCTAATGACGATATCAAAACAAATGTTGGATATGTCACCTATTAACACTATGCTTGCCGATAAAGAAGGGAATCTTCTTTATATGAACGAGAACTCAAGAACGACACTTCGTGGCCTTGAGCAATTTCTTCCTGCAAAGGTAGATGATCTCGTTGGAAACTCTATTGACTGGTTTCATAAGAATCCTGCTCATCAAAGAAAAATCATTGGAAGTGCAAGTAATCTTCCTCACTCGGCCATCATCTCTGTAGGTCCAGAAAAGTTAGACCTACTTGTTTCTCCCATTTATGATGCCGATGGTAACTACTTTGGTCCTATGGTGACTTGGGAATTGGTTACTGATAAATTAAAAGTTGCCGAGGGCATGGCCCGAGCAGAAAATATGGTTGAGAAGTCACCCATTAATACAATGATGTGTGATCCCACTGGGAAAATTCTCTTTCTTAACGAAAGATCGAGAACGACGTTAGCTCGTCTTCAAGAATATCTCCCTGTTCAGGTTAGTGATATTGTGGGTGGACAAATGGATGTCTTCCATAAGAATCCTGCCCACCAAAAGAAGATTATTGCTGACCCTGGAAACCTTCCTTACAAGGCCATCATTCAAGTTGGTCCAGAGAAACTTGAACTTAATATTTCTGCTGTAATGGGAAGCAAGAATGAATATCTCGGTGCTATGGTAAATTGGGATATTGTAACCACAAAAGTGGAACTGGTAGAGGGGCTGAGGAAATCGAGTGTTCATCTTGGTGAAAATGCGGATGGTCTACTTCATATTGCCAATAGCCTCTCTGCTTCTGCTGAAGAAACCAGTGCTCAATCTAATACGGCCTCAGCTGCTTCTGAAGAAGTTAATGCCGGTGTACAAACGGTAGCTTCTAATATGGAAGAAATGGTTGCGGCAATTAAAGAAATTACCAAAACAACCAATGAATCAAGCACCCTATCAAACGATGCGATGAGAATGGCCAATTCTACTGATGAAATCATTGGTAAGCTTGGAGAATCTTCGGCCGATATTGGTAACGTTATTAAAGTCATCTCCAGTATCGCTCAACAAACCAACCTGCTGGCCCTTAACGCTACGATTGAAGCGGCCAGGGCAGGTGAAGCAGGTAAAGGTTTTGCCGTCGTTGCCAACGAAGTAAAAGAGCTGGCCAAGCAAACCGCCAACGCCACTCAAGATATTACGAAGAGAATTGAAAATATTCAGTCCGATTCTAAACTTGCTGTTGAGGCCATTGCCCAGATTAAAGAGGCCATCGAAAAGATTAACGGCTATGCCGGGAATATTGCTGCTTCCGTTGAAGAGCAAGCTGCTACTACAAATGAAGTTACTCGAATTGTGACTGAATCTGCAGAAGGGGTTAAGCAAATTAATGAGAATATCTCACAAGTGAGTGAGGCCGCAGGTAATACCGGTCGCGATGCCCTTAAGGCCCAAGATGCAGCTCGCGTGTTAGGAGATATTGCTAATCAGCTCAATCTCCTCGTGGAAAAAATTGAGGTGTAATTGAAAGTAGTTATCGTTGACGATTCTGTCGTCTTTAGAATGGCATTGAAGCAAGCTCTAGGCGCTATTGACGGCCTAGAGGTTGTGAATGCCTTTAGCAATGGAAAGCTTGCTGTGGATTATCTTAAAAATAATCCCGATATTGATCTTATTACCCTTGATATGGAAATGCCCGTTCTCGATGGTATGGGGACAATTATTGAAATTCGAAAGTTCAATAAACAAATTCCTATCATTGTTTTTAGTTCGCTAACTACTAAAGGTGCTGAGAAAACAATCGAGGCCCTCAATAGCGGCGCTAATGATTTTGTAACCAAAGAGGAAGTAGGAGGGGCCAAGAGCATTGATAACTCTATTGAAATGATCAAGCAGAGTTTGTTGCCCAAAATTCAGGCCTTCTATCGTGCCCGAAGACATTGCGTTGAATCTGATGGGAAGGCCAGAAACATAGGGATTGCTCAAGAAAAAGCGAAGGCATCATCGGGGATTGCTCAAACTGGCCACGGCCAACAAGATGATCGCTCTGGCGATATAAACAAATTACCCTCTATGCTGAAAAAGCCACGCTTAATTGTGATCGCCTCATCCACTGGTGGTCCAGAGGCCTTAACTCAGGTTTTTAAACAACTGAAAGCGGGAGGTCACAATACTCCGATTCTCTTAGTCCAACATATGCCACCACTATTCACTTCCAAACTGGCCGAAATGTTGAGTCGGGTTTCACCTGGCTATAAGGTGTTAGAGGCCAAAGGTGGAGAGTCACTTATGCCAGGAGTTTGTTATATTGCTCCCGGTGACTTTCATATGCGCTTAAATAGAGACCTCAAAATAAGCTTGGACCAAGAGGAGAAGGATTGTTTTGTCCGGCCTGCTGCCAATTGTCTTTTTGCAAGTGTGGCCAAATTCTATGAGCAACAAGTTGCCTCTTTTGTACTCACCGGAATGGGTGAGGATGGAGGAAATGGTGTGGTAGAATTGTCAAAAAAAGGAAGCTACAATTTCTATCAAAGTGAAAGAACCTGTACTGTTTTCGGGATGCCTGCGGCGATCCATCGGCTGGGTTCTGGATATGAAGTTGATTTAATGGAGATTCCCAAAATAATAAATGATATGAATAGTAGGATCTAAATGTTTTTGAAGTACCTAGTCGATAAGAAATTTATAAATAGTGAGCAAGCTCTTGATGTGGCGATCGAATATCTAGAGGGTCGCCCATCTCTACTTAAAACGATAAAGAGTGAAGGCATTATTGAATCAGAAAAGCTTATGGAGATTTATTTCACGTCGGCCATTGAAAAGAAGTCATTCTATGAAGTTTTTAGTCGTGATTCCGGATTGATTGACGAGGACTTAAGACAACTCTTTAAGGCCCAGCACATGGGGGGAAAGAGTATGGGACAGATCATTGTTGATCAAGGCATTCTTCCTCAAGAGAAGTGGGAATCGGCCCTGCGAGATTATTTAAAGGATAATGAGGCCAGTGATTCTGCTACCATTTCCACTAAAGCTCCCAAAAGTGAAACTGTTGCTGAAACGGCCGCTCCTGCTGGAATTTCTGCTGCTGCACTAGAGAGTCTAAGGGAAGTTTCTGGTCTGGATCCTGCTCAGTTGAGTGAGCTAGAAGCACAAATGGGAGGTGGTGAGAGCGCGGATTCACCATCGGATAAGGCATCGAGTGAGGAGGATGCAGCTGCTGAAATGATGGCCATGAATATGGATTTGCAGAAAGAAACAAGCTCGAATTCCCCAAGTGAAGAAAACTCCATCTATCGTGAAGAATATTTTTCGACTCATAATGAAGACCTGCAAAGTGAGCTCTTGGTTGTGGCCAATCGCTATCGCCTAAAGAAAAGAGAAAAAGACCTTTCCCTTTTTCATCAAAATATGGCCAAGGTTTTATCTTTGGCCAAGCTTTCAGAGTTTCATTATATTGAGAAGCTTCTTACTCCTTATGATAATCTCATTAATCATATTATGGATGACAATACACTAAATCCACAAAACTGGGACACATTGGTTGCTGAGATGCTCGACTTACTCTGGAAATTTCGAAAGCAGCTTAGCGAAGGGATGTCAGAAGCAGAAATTATTGCAAATATTGATATGAAGAAAAATTATATTGAGAATATTAAAAGTATTATGACCTATATCAAGAGGGAAAAATGAAAGTATTAGTCGTAGATGATTCTAAGCCGATATATTTAATGGTAAGCCAAATGCTTACAGAGTTAGGCCACGAAAGTATTTGGGCCGAGCATGGTCAAGATGCTTATGATAAGGTTAAAGAAAACCCCGATATCGGATTGGTTCTTCTTGATTGGAATATGCCAGTAATGGATGGCCTACAGTTCTTACAAAAGAATGAGGCAGAGTCATTCTGTGAAGCTCCGATTGTTATGATGACTACCGAAAATAAACCAGAAAAAATTCAGCAGGCCCTAAAGCATGGGGCAAGTGACTACATAATGAAGCCTTTCACGGCCGATATTATTGAAAATAAAATTGAACTTGTTTGCGATTAAATTGCTTTAGGAATTCATAAATGATCAAGCCAGAGATATATAAGTTCTTTTCGAACTATGTTTACCAAAATACGGGTATAACTTACAAGGAGCATGACTACTATCGTCTCGATGGTCGTTTTAATGCGCTAGTAAAACACTTTAACTTGAAAGATGTAGAAGAGCTCTATCAACTCTATATTCAAAAAGTGACTCCAGAGATGCATCAAGTTCTCATCGACTTATGCACAAATAATGAAACTTACTTTATGCGGGATCTTAAACCCTTTAAGGCCTTTGCCAAGGAAGCCTTTGCGTATCTTAAAGAAGAGTTTCCTGGTACTTTATTTTACAATATTTGGTCAGCTGCTTGTTCTACAGGTCAAGAACCCTATAGTTTAATCATGGCCACTGAGGCCTTTGGTGAGGCCACTGATGTAGCAAAGATGAGAATTGAGGCCAGTGATATTTCTTCAGAGGCCTTGGCCAAAGCAAAGAAGGGACTCTATACCGGTCTAGAAGTGCAAAGGGGTTTACCTGCAAATCTTTTAATTCAATACTTTTCTCAAGTTGAAGATAATTGGCAAATTAGCCCCAAGCTAGTAGGGAAAGTTCAGTTTAAGAGCTTTAATTTGCTAACGGGTGACTTTCCTAAAGAGCAGTACCACGTAATCTTTTGTCGAAATGTTCTTATCTACCAAGAGATGGATAATAAGAAGAAAATACTTGAAAATATTTATAATTCACTCAAGGTTGGTGGGCTCTTATTCATGGGGGCCGGAGAGAGCTTAATTGGTGTGAATTTACCTATGGAGCAAAAAGAGCTGGGAAAGGCCTTTTGTTACCGTAAGAAATCCTAGTTTATTGCTCGGTTTTGTGACCTGCTATGACCAATATTTCATAAATTAAACCCGTTTTTACTAAACCTCATTCTTCTTTCTTCCGAAAAAAGGGTGAGGTGAAGTATGTCAAAATTTAAAATTTTTCTCATTGATGATGACAAAGTTACGCTTAGAGCGGTTGCCAAGCTCTTTAGGCCTTATGATGTTGAAGTATTTACATTTTCCAATCCCATAGAAGGTTTAGAGGCCATTGAGGAGCATAGGCCTCAGTTGGTATTTCTCGACTATATGATGCCTGAAATGAGCGGAGAAGAGGTGATTGTAAAAGTCTCTGAAGCGAAGCTTTTCAATAATTGTGCCCTATACTTACTTTCGGCAACTGACTTTGATGACGTTGAGGTTATAAAGTTCAAGACTTTAGGTTTCTATGATGTCCTTCATAAACCTCTCAAGAGGGATGTCATTGAGGCCGTATTTAATTTCCATTTTGGAGAAATCCCACTGGCCGCGTAATGGTTACCAAGATCTTAAAATAAGGAAGCATGGATATGAGTGCTAAATATTTAATAATTGCAGTTGATGATGAACCCGCTATCCTCGATTACTATTCATCGATAATTTCTGATGAATTTGAGGTTCTCAAGTTTCAAAGTCCTAAAGATGCTTTAAAGGCCGCAATTGAAAATGTTAATCGCTTGATTCTTATTATCTCTGACTTCAAAATGCCAGAAGAGAATGGTTTTGAATTTCGAGAAAATCTTCTTGAAAATGATGTGGATTGTCCCTTTGCTTTGATTACCGCCTTCTATGATAAGGAGATGGCCACAGAGGGGATGAGGCTCAAAATTTCACGCTTCATTGAGAAGCCTATTCCCGATGGTGAAATTACAAGCTT
>JBFHGF010000153.1:0-7641 GCA_041583335.1 Bacteriovoracaceae bacterium | reverse complement strand
TAGATTTGTCCCAGGGCATATTGCATAGCCAATCAATATAATTACGAATGACATTATAGTCGGGAGAGGAGGAGTGTAAGCCGCTGAGTCGGTTAAGTTCCTCTTTGGCCATCTTTGTAATATCAGCAGGCATATTGGCATCTTCAATTTTTTCGAGATAGTTTTGGACATTTGGATCATTAGTTTCTCCAAGTTCCTCTTTGATCGCCTTTAATTGTTCTCTGAGAAGAGACTCTCTTTGCACTTTGGTAAGTTGTTTACCAATCTTCTCTTTAATATCTTTTTCAAGTAAGAGGATTTCTCTTTCTCTACCGAGTCCGGCAAAGAGAAGCCTCATTTTTTCTTTAATATCGTCTATTTCGAGGATCTTTTGCATCTTTTCAACATCAAGCTTGAGATGAGTTGCACAGAGGTATGTAAGTTCATCTTGCTTTTCGACTTGTTCAACTAGAGTTTGAAGGGACTCATCAGTTCCTGGGAGAAGTTCAAGAACTTCTAGCGTTAGGTTCTTTATATTATTGAAAAGCGCCTGGCCTTCTGCACTTTCATCGAGAATATCATTGTGTTCTCTTCCTTGAACAACTAGGTAATTATCTTCAGCAGCTATTTCATCAACCTTAAAGCGTGTTAACCCAGTAACTAAGATTTGATAGCCTGTCTTATCTGAACCCGTAATGTTTTTTATTTTACATAAGGTCGCCATTGAGTAAATTTTTTCTTTGTTTATTTCATCTCGATTATTCGACTCTGGTCTTTGTGCCGCTACAACAATAATCCCATCATTTTCTTGTGAGGCATTTAACGCTGCAATACTTTTTTCTCTACCAATAAGGAGAAGTATAGACGTTGTAGGAAAAACAACAGTGTTACGAACGGGAAGGAGAGGGTAGATCTTCATATTATACTTCCTTGTTTAATGGAATGGATCTTATTTTTTATGGATGTTTAGCAAAAAGAGGTAACTTCCGTAGTCCTTACATGTTTTACAGAGCCTTTCTTCTCTATCACTGGTCTCAAAGAAACGATGGCATATCACACAATGTTTCCGTTCCATTATTATGGGACTACATACCCTCACTTTTTTTGAAAATTTTCTTTTTATAAAATTATGGTAGTTCATAAATATCATTCCTAAAAAAGAGACGGTCTCTCCAAAATGCTAGAGGGAAGAGACCGTTAATTCTTTAATTAGTGATTTTGATTTTTTTATGACTTTTCTTCTTCTTTTCCAGCTTCAATAGTTCAATGTGAAGAATTCCATTTTTTAATTCGGCCTTAACATTGTCTGCATCAACAGGATCTTCAAAAGGGATATCTCTTCTGAATGATCCGAAGTACCTTTCCGTATAAGTATAGTCATCATTTTTTTTCTTAGCTTCAGATTCTTTTACACCTCTAATGCTTAGAACATTATTATGAAGTTCAAGTTGAACTTCATCCTCTTTCATTCCTGGTAGCTCTGCTTCAAGAAGATAGCGGTCTTCTCTGTCTTGCAGATCTACGGCCGGATAAAAGCTCATGTCATAAACTTGTGGCGAACTAAAACCAGCTCTACTTAGGAAAGTGTCAAGAGTTTCATTAATTTCTCGTTGTAGACCAAAGATGTCCCGGTCAACAGATCGTCCCCATTTACTTGGGTTCAAATTGGATTTAAATGGCATCAATTGCATAACTAACTCCTTGTTAAATTAATCGTTGCTACATTTTATAAATGCTTGTGTTAATTTTTTTTGGATTGTAAATGCTGGTTTTTACCATGCTTCATTATAAGCAGAGTAGTTGTGGTAATCTTCATTACCTTGTTTGCAGTCTATACAGAAACGTTCAAATTTCGATTTAGCCTTAAATCTTTTTCCACACAGATTACAACAAACATTCTTACTTCGATGTGCACTTTCACTTCTTCTTTTTTTGTGCCCATGAGCATAAAATTCAAACCCCTTGCCTACTAAACATGTTTCTTCAAACATAAATAACTCCTTATTATAGTTATGAAAAAATTATTTAAAGATTCTTCCTGTCTTTAAACTTGTTCTACTTGTAGCTAGTAATTTATTTCTGGTTTAAATTTTCGAGTAGCATTGCACTCATTTTTAGAAATGATTTTTATCAATAGATATTGTTTTAACTTTGTCTTGATGAAGATCAAATATAAATATGTGCATATATGTATTTAAATTTTTAGGGGAACTCTATACTTGAAAGAGACCGGTTGACCCATGCAAAGGAGATGCTCATGAAGAACACGACGTATATTTTGACCGCAAACTCAAGTGAAGCTCATATTTATTCATTAAATCAAGATAAGGCGATAATTGATGAACTGGTGTGTTTTCGATGTCCCGAATCTAAACTTCATAATGTTGATCTTGTTTCAGATAAGCCGGGGAGAGTGGCCCAACAATCAGGAAGGAGAACTAAGGGTCTTTCTGTTTCGGAGACGCCTAAAGCAAGAGCAATTAAAATGTTTGCAAAAAGTTTGAGTGCCTTCTTAGATGATGCCAGAAAAAGAAATCAATTTAATGATTTGATATTGGCAGCTTCTCCTAAATTTTTAGGGATATTGCATAAAGAAATGGATGGAAAAACCTCAAAAATAGTTAGCCGTAATATCAATAAAGACCTCTCCCATCTAAGTGGAAAGTCTGTTCTACGCCTACTTATAAGTGACGATATTCATTAAAAAAACTCTACTTCACCAGAGAACCGTTAAGTAATTTAACGGTTCTCGCCAACTTAATCGAGTTGATTAGAACAGGGCTCCATCGCCAGTTTTAATAAGAACTTGGTCCTATTATTAGTGATTTCCTTCCATTTTTTGAAGTCGTAGAGCAGTGCTTCGTATTCTGAGATATAAGTGCTGATCTTTGCTTCTTCAAATGAGGATGGGCCAATTTCTACAGGTGTATGGATTCCTGTAACGGTAAGAATTCCTAAAAATCCAAGCAAAATTATGTTCTTCATAAGCCACCCCCTGCTAACTTACTAGAATCATACTAAACATTATTATTGGTCACTATGAGGGGAGATCATAAAGTAAATGATTGAAATCATTGAGTTATTTTTACAATGAGAACAAAACTTGTTGTGGGTCAGACGGATACATGATAAAGGTCATTTGTTTACACATTAATATTGTTTAATACTGGTCCACTATGACAACAACGGCTTTATTCAAAAATGCTTCTATCGGAATTCTCATTGCAGATAGGCAGGGAACTATTAAGCAATGCAACCCATTTGCTATGAAAATCTTTGGCTATGAAGACAATGAGCTCACTGGTCAAAAGGTCGACGTTCTTATTCCTGAAAATTTAAGACACCGGAATATAGATAATCGAGATTTTTTTTGGGAACAACCTAACCCAAGAGTATTTGGAGCAGATCTCGATTTAATTGCTGTTAAAAAAAGTGGTGAAACAATTCCTGTAGAAGTGAGTATTTCACACTATGAGGAAAGTGAGGGACCCAGTGTTGCTGTGTTTATCAATGATGTTTCTAAAAGAAGGCAAGTGCAGTCAAAACTCGAAGGGTTAAGTCTTGAGCTAGAGCTTAGGGTGGCCAAACGAACAAGAGAACTGACTGAAGCATTATCAGAGTTGAGTTATACCTATGAAAATTTAGAATTAGAAATAGAACATCGAAAAGAAGTAGAGAATCATATCAGAGCTAATTTAGAGAGAGAAAAAGAGTTGAATGACTTAAAATCACGTCTCGTCTCTATGGCCTCTCACGAATTTCGTACGCCACTAGGGGGAATTCTTACTTCGGTTAGTTTGATTGATAAGTACCTTCATAATAAGAACCATGTCCCTGGGAGCGAGGCCAAAATCGATAAACATATTCGTACGATTAAGAAGTCTGTTAAAAATCTAACTTCGGTACTCAATACCTTTATCGATATGGATAAGTTTGACCACGGAATGATTAATGCCGACCCTATTCGTTTTAACCTCTCGAAGCTTATTAATGAGATCGTTCTCGACCTTAGTGATGTTAATGATAAAAGTCAGACGATAACCTTTAGACATAGCGGAGAAGATCTCATTCTTTATCAAGATAAGGACATGTTAAGGAATGTTTTAATCAATCTTCTATCTAATGCAACAAAGTACTCTTGCATTGGAGGAGAGATTGTCGTTGAAATTACTATCTTGGATTCAAAAGTCATCATTAGTGTTGCGGATCAAGGAATTGGTATACCAGAAGAAGAGCAGAAGTATCTTTTTAGCCGATTTTTTAGAGCACATAATGTGAAGGCCATTCAAGGTACAGGCCTTGGGCTCACTATCGTGAAAAATTACGTAGAGCTTATGGGGGGAAAGATTGGAGTAACGAGTAAAGAGAATGCAGGAACAACTTTTGAAATTACACTACCCTTGGAGATGAAATGACAAAGAGAATTCTATTGATTGAAGATGATCAAACCATGAGAGAAAATACGGCCGAAATCCTAGAACTTGCACAGTACGAAGTTGTATCGGCGATGAATGGGAGGGATGGAAGTGTAATGGCAAAACATGTCAAACCTGATCTCATTATTAGCGATATAATGATGCCTGGTCTTGATGGATATGGAGTACTTCATGTACTTTCGAAAGATCCTGAGACGGCATCCATTCCTTTTATCTTTCTAACGGCCAAAGCAGAAAAAAGTGAATGGAGAAAGGGAATGGAGTTGGGAGCTGACGATTATATAACCAAACCCTTTGAAGATACTGAACTTCTCAATGCTGTCGAGGCCAGATTTAAAAAATCAGAAATTGTAAAAAAAGATTTTCCACAGAATATTGAAGGTATCGATGATTTTATTGGTCATGCTAGAGGTTTGAAAGAGTTGGAAGAGCTCTCTCATAAGAGACCTATGTCTCGATATAAGAAAAAAGAAATTATTTTCCACTCTGGAGATGAGCCTCATTACTTATATTTTCTTAATAAAGGGAAAGTTAAAACTTATAAAACACATGATGATGGTAAGGAATATATTACTAATATCTATAGAGAGGGGGATTTCTTTGGTTATCCCGCTCTTTTTGATAATTCACCTTATCGTGATTCGGCTTTAGTGATGGAAAATAGTGAGATTTATAAAATTGGAAGAGAGGACTTCATCTCTCTTATGTATAAAAATCGAGAAGTCGCGAGCAAATTTGTTAAAATGCTGGCCAGTAATATTGAAGAGCGTGAACGGCAACTCTTAAGGCTTGCATATGATACAGTGAGAAAGAGAACAGCTGAAGTGCTATTAGAACTTGATAAGCAACGATATAGAGGAGAAGAAGAGTCTCCCGCTATTTGTGTGACAAGAGAGGATTTAGCAAGTATGGCCGGAACAGCAATGGAGACAGTGATTAGGTGTCTTGGTGAATTTAAAGAGGATAAATATATAGAAGTTTCAGGTCGTAGCATCAAAGTTACCAATCCAGAAGGACTCCAAGCTGTTCAGTAAACTCTACTATTTAATAGTGACTTTTATCATATTTTCGTTGAGCAACTATCATCTCCCCAATTGGAGTTCTGCACTACAATTTAAGTATGAGAATATTGATCACGACGGATTTTTCCTCAGTTTCCAGAAATATGATCAGTAGGGTCTTACGCTTTGTAGAAAGGCAACGAGTCCCCTGTAGTATTTTATTGCTCAACACCTTTCTTGTACCATTGGATACAAGTCCAGAAAGGTTAATTGAAGTACATGATCGCTTAAGTGAAGAGTCTCGCCATAAACTTGAGCAAGAGAGAAACTTTGCTTATCAGTGTGCAAGTCGTCCCATCAAGATAAAAACCGCATCGCGAATGGGTAGCCTTTCTAATATTACGATGCAAGTTTCAAAAAAAGGGAATTTTGATGTTCTCATTATGAGGCGTGAAGATATTCTTCATATTGAAAAGATGACGAGGCTCTTAGAGAAGAATAAGGGTACAACTCTTATGATTAAGCATCAGTATATCTATCCAGGTGAAATCTTTCTTATTTTCTTAAATGACTTCTTCAAATCGAGAAATGAAGAAGGCGCTCTTCAAAAAATATATGCTCATGAAGCCTAATTGATTTTTAATTTTCTATTGAGAATCTAATAAAGACTTTCATAAACGTGTCGAAGTTTTGACCTAATGTAAAATTTTAAACACAACTGCTGAAGGAACGAGCAATTCAGGCTTGCGATGAGTAATTCTTGATCGTTTCATGATGAATATCATACGTATTATCAAGTGGTTGAGGCAGAAAAATGCCGTAGGTTATCGGACTTTTTAAGTGCGCGCGATGCGCCTTTTTTCTTATTGATTTCACTCAATGACTAAACAAATATTGGTCATACTTCTGGTTCTTCTAATGGATAAGAATAGACTACGAAAAATTTATTTTACCTAGGAGATCAGAATGAAAACCTTATTTTTTACGTCCTGTTTAGTATTGGGATTTAACATGGAAGTTGCTGCTGTTGGAGGAGATGAAAAACCTCCTGAGAGAATATTTGAAATGATGATTACACGTAATGATTCAAATCAAATGGTTAAGCAACAAAACTTTGGTGCCTATGACGATGAAGCTGAAGAGAGAGTGGAAACGGAGTCCGATGAATATGAAGAAGATGCGGATTATGAGTCAGATAGAAGCCTTGCTGAAGAAGAACTGGGAGATGGTGAAAAATCACTCGAAGATGATTACGAATTTGATTCAGTTCAGGAAAGTCGAGCAGCAACAAAGAAAGAGGAGAA
This sequence comes from Bacteriovoracaceae bacterium, assembly GCA_041583335.1. Lineage (GTDB taxonomy): Bacteria > Bdellovibrionota > Bacteriovoracia > Bacteriovoracales > Bacteriovoracaceae. The sequence continues at coordinate 921 of JBFHGF010000153.1, read as the reverse complement.
GAAGTGGTGGCAGTTTTGGAAGTAGCAAATAATACTCTCATTAGGAGTATTGAAAATAATAGTAAGGTTTCAAAATTACTTTATTACCTATCACTATTGGTCACAAAGAATTCAATGAAGTTTGGACCGGCCGACTCATATCGAGGGGCTTCCCTTGTCGTTAGTGAAATGGAAGAGGATGTATGTAGTTTTGGAGAGTGGCAAAGGCTTGATGAAATCCCTTATGTAGGAGAAGTTATCGCTAAAGATATTGCTCACTTCTGTAAGAGTGGACGTTTTAGTCATTTGGAAAAAGTACTACTTGAGTCCGATCCCCTCGATATATTGCTATTAGCAGAAGGTGTGGATAGAGATAAGGCCAAAAGAGTAATTGATTTTTTAAATATTCGAAGTTTTGACGATTTAATAAAAGCATCAAAGGAGAATCGATTTAGTCTTTTCTTTAAAGAAGATTCTCCTGAATTAAAAAGAATTATTGAATTATTTGAAGTGCTCCCAGGCTGGTTGTCTTACAAGAAAAGAGAAGAGGGCCACCTGGATCAAAGTCGACCAACGACAAATGATTTACTCAAGTGGGATTTGGAGTTTCGTTATAATTATCCCTTTAATGAAAATGAATTCGCCCATTGGGATATCGTCAATGGGGGCGGGAAGGGCGTTTGTACTTACTCTCACTCTGATGGAGCAAAGTTCACTCATAACGTAGGAGACTGGGTAAATATTAGCTACCGTAAAGGATTTTATCATTTGAAATGGGTCGTTCTTACCTCTAAGTTTGGAAGGCTTAAGGGCAAGAGAATCGTCATGGGCGAAGAAGCCGCTTCTGAAGAATTCTATAAAACTTTACAATAGGGGAGGCGGTCATTACTGATCCCCCTCCCTTTGTAATAGGTATTACGAACTTCTTGCCGTTGACTGGAC
>JBFHGF010000152.1:0-7645 GCA_041583335.1 Bacteriovoracaceae bacterium | reverse complement strand
TCTAGAGCATCGAGAATGTGGTTGAGGTTAGCCCCTTTTTCATCCGCAACTTCATAGAGTTTCTCTAGGGGAAGGGAAACCTTCTTCAACGGAAATCCATTTTGACCAAGATTTTTTAATATTATTTCTTTTAGAGCTGTACTTGCTTCATTCATTTCTCTTTCCTTAGTTTAGAAAATCCCAATCGTCTTTGAAGCCAATGGCAATAATCTTATTCTTATCTTCAACAAGAGGTCTTTTAATGGCCGAGCTGTTTTCAAGAAGGAGCTTTACCTGCCCAGCTTCATTAGCCCCTTCGTAATCTTCTTTGAACTTTCTAAAGGTCGTTCCTCTTTTGTTGACAGGAAGCTCCCCTAGAAAACTTTGGGCTTTTTTTATGAGATCTTTAGTAGGAGGATTTTTTTTGAAGTCGATAAATTCGTAATCAACTCCAGATGCATCAAGCTTTTTCAATGCTTTCTTTACTGTATCACAATTTTTAATACCATAGACTTTCATAACCACTTCTCCTAACTAGATGATAGGAGCAGATTATGCAGACAAAGGCCTCAATTTCTCAAGTCTTTAAGCATCAAGTGTAGGAAATTGCTTTCGCTTTTCTTGAATATTCGCGCCTTTATTCTCTAAGGCCTGTTTCACCATGAAAGGCAGCGTTCCATTTCTCTCATTCTTGGAAAAGAAACCGAAAACCCAAGAGTCTGCACCATAGGTATTGAGCAATTGTACAGATTTTGTTTCTCCGCCCATTGCCTTACAGTCTGCGGGATTACTAATGACGTAATTGGTTCGACAAACACTCGGGCGCGAATCGTAAACAGAGCATTCACCTGCTTCATTTAGGAAAATACAGGCACGCATTTCATAGGGTAGCTTCATGAAGTTTTTCATTTCATTGCCCGCTTTGGCCTGGACCCAAAGTCTAGTCCAGTTAATAGACTTCCCTTCTCCGATGAGTTGTGCCAATTCAGTGGCCTCATCTTCTGTTATCGCCACTTGAGAGTGGCAGCATGCAGAGCAGCCTTTCTTACATTGAGTTAATTTTTCTACTGATTTATCTTCGAATAAAGCTGTGATTTCTTCGTCAATTTTTTTATGAACATACTGACTACGCTTAATGGGTTCAGATACTTTATCAAGCTTCTTCGAAATATACTTTAAGAGTTTTCGATAAGAAGCTTCCTCTTTAAAGAGGTTATAAGTTCTTACTGCTATTGCGGGTAAGTTCATATTCAAGCCTTCGATATCAATTCCCAAGTGGTTTGATATATCTAAAAATAAGATTGAAGATATTCCCAATCAATAATAATTATACATCTCGCGTCAATTTTTAATGGCCAGAGGGAAATTAATGCCTCTTTAAAGCTTAAGAAGCCGAAATTATTATTGAGGATTCGCCTTTTTAACGTATTCTTGCTATATCTGGACTGTAATTCACATCACCTTCCCGGAAAAGTTAATGATCCTCTGTTCCTTCAAAAATTTAAGCTTAAGTTTTGGCCCCAAAGTACTCTTCAAAAATGCAGAGCTTTTGATTGAAGAAGGCGATCGCATAGGACTCTTAGGTCTAAATGGAAAGGGGAAGTCTTCTCTCTTTAAAATCCTTGAAGGCAAACAAGGGGCAGATACCAGCACTCCCCCATTTACTTTTGATAAAACTCAAGGGTTTTCCCTTTTTCATGTACCACAAGAAATCCCCGCAACTATTGATCTCAGCACATCCATACAGAACTGCTTTTGGGAATTTTACCCCCAGTATAAAGACGCTCACTTAGAGCTGGAAAAGATTAATGCTCATATTGAAGAAGGACACGAAAGTGATAAAGAGTTGAACCGCCAGTCCCAACTTCTTGAAGAACTTGAACGAGGAGATGTGTGGAACTTACTTCATGGATTTGAATCCTATTGTAAATCTCTGGGGCTTGAGAATCTTTCTTCACCTTTATGTGACCTTAGTGGTGGTCAAAAAAAGAAGGTCCTCATCTCCCTTGGCCTCAGCTCCAAGGATAAGCTTGTCCTTTGGGATGAACCCACCAACCACTTAGATATTGAGACGATCAAGGCATTTGAAGAAGAGCTCCTCATTACGGAGCAGGCTTATATTCTCGTAACCCACGACCGCTACCTTCTAGGAAAAGTAACAAATAAGATTTTTCAAATTAAAAATGAGCAGATCATCTCCTTTAAGGGAGGCTATCGCGACTACTTGGCCCTAGAAGCTCAACGTGAACAAGATCGATTATCTCAACTCAATAAACTACAAAATAGTTTTCGCCGTGAAGATGCTTGGATGAAGCAAGGAATAAAAGCACGTGGTACGCGCTCCAAAAAGAGAGTCGAAGGGTTCCAAGATATAAAGTCAAAAATCTCTAGTTTAAAGGGACAGGCCAAGCGCAATCTAATGCTTCAAGTGAGTGAAGGAAATAAGAAGTCAAAGCAACTTATTGATGTTAAAGACCTATGCTTTTCCTATCCATCAAAAGATATTTTTCAGCATCTCGACTTTTCTATCTACCGTGGGAATAAAATCGGTATTCTTGGTGATAATGGTGTAGGAAAATCAACTCTGATAAAAATCCTCTCAGGAGATATTACTAGTTTTACAGGAACGGTAAAAAAGGCCCCCGAAGTTGTTATCAAAGTCTTCACTCAGCAAAGAGATGAACTCCCTCTTGATAAGAGTCCTTTTGAGATCCTTGGTGATGGTAGCGATCAAGTCACACTTCCCAATGGTGGAACTCAACATGTGATCAGTTACTTCAAAAAATTCTTATTTAACGGAGATGAGATTCATAGGCCCTTGAGAACGTTTTCCGGTGGAGAGAGGAATCGACTTCAGCTGGCCCTCAACCTCAAAGATGCTGCAGATGTATGGGTCTTTGACGAGCCTACGAACGATCTCGATTTAGAAACATTAGATATACTTGAAAAGACGCTTGAAGAGTTTAAGGGCTGTATCCTTGTCATCTCTCACGATAGATCTTTTCTAAAAAATGTAACGAATCGTCTTCTCTTAATTGAAAACCAACAACTTGAGATTTTTGAGGGAGGCTATGATCAAGCCGAAGAATACTTAGAGGTCAAGGCCCTTGAAGATCAACTCAATAGAGAATCCGTCAAAGAAGAGGCAGAAGCACAACCCGTTCTCTCAGTAACAAATGTCCATAACTCACCCAAAAAGAAAATGGGGAGTGTTGAGCTTGAAAATAAAATTAAAGAAACAGAAGAGCTTATCGATAAAATTGATGCAATAATGAACGAGCTTGCTATCCACCAAGAGAGTGTAGAGGGCCTTCAAAAATTGACCCAGCTATCTGAAAAGAAAGCGGAGAAAGAAGAGCTCCTGCTCAACCTTTACGAAGAACTCGACTCTTAAGATTCCTAAATTAGTTAACATTCCTTACCTTTTCCAGAAAGTTAACTTCCTTAACATTCTCCCCTTTTTTTATCTTTTATGCCTATTTTTATTAAAATCTATTAGACATCAAAGTATCTTTAATTGACTCAGATATAGTTTGATGTTCAAATGGTTTGAAATTCAAACTATATACGACTTAAACTATTTACCACCTCAACTAAACAAAAACTATGAAAGAATCAAAAGAACTAGCCCAAATATTTCCTGTGATCATTGATGTCATCAAAAAGAACTCTACTAATATGATGGCCTGTGAAAAAGAAAATCTCACCCACTCTGACTTTAGAATTCTTTACCAGCTCTATATGGCCGATGGGAAAATGATGATGAAAGACCTTGCTTCAAAGCTTGGAGTAACAGGAGGAACCCTTTCGACTAATATTAAGCGGGTTCTCACTAAAAATTACTGCATTAAAGAAAGGTCTACGGAAGACAGCCGAAAGACATTTATTTGCATTTCTCCAAAAGGAAAAAGGCTCATTAGTAAAGAGAAAGAGCTCCTTGAAAAGAACCTCAACAATCTCTTTTCTAAAATGTCTGCGAAAGAAAGAAAAACAATTCTAACTGCATATAAATCAATTTACGAAATTTTAAAAAAGTTCCAGGGATAACTATGATGAAAAAGATTTTACTAATCGCCATTTTAGGCATTACGACAACTCAGGGCAAAGTTCTTTTAACAGAGGATATTATACTCAAAGAGTCTGTTAACAACACCCCTCAAATGGATCAACTTGAGTCTACACTTCTTTCCGCCCAGGCCAATCGCTCGCAATTTATGGAGCAATATGGTGTAAATGGATATGGAGGTCTGAGTTATATGCAAACTAAGGAAAGGGCCGTTAACTCTTTTCAATTGGTAAACACTCCTATCACTCAAGCTCAAGCTGGCCTAGAGAAGAAGTTCCATAGTGGTCTAAAAACTTCAGTTGATATTTCAACCTATCAATTTTCTGCTAAAGGAAACTCTTTTATTCCCACAATCAAAGATGCAACGACAACTGTAGTAAGCTTTACCGCTGAAATGGATATATGGAAGGATCTACTAGGTAAACTTTCACAGAAGCAGGTTGAGAACTTAAAACTGATGGAAGATCAATCCAAACTACAAAAGAAAATCAACTTAAGCTCTTATCAGATATCTCTTCGCAAAATCTATTGGGCTTTAGTTGCCAATAACGAATCTCTAAAAATCTATCGAAACTTACTTAAAACGGCAGATCGTCAATTGAACGAATCTCAAGAAAGACTGAAAAGTAGAGTTGCTGAGAGAGATGAAGTGCTAAGGTACAAAGCACAAAGGGCCAGCCGTGAATCTAGCCTTCAGTACTACAAGTACCAAAAACAAAGTCTCATTAAACAATTGAGACAGCTTATCCCTAACTTTAATAATGAAGACATTGAATTAGGTGCCTACAACCTGGATAAGGCCGTTGATGAAGTCCTCACTTGTACTTTTCAAATTGTTAAGAGTCCAAGTATTCCATATGATAATACAGACTATGATGAACTTGTCTCCATGATCAAGGGCATGCAAAACAACTATAAAGACATCAATGAGCAGTACGATAATCCAAATGTAAATCTCTACGGAACGGTTAAAAGTACAGGTGTAGGTGCAGACCAAGCAACTTCGATTAATGGTTCTTATGGAAAAAGTATCCAAGATATGACGGATAATAACAGAACAGGATTTGAAGCTGGTGTTAATGTGACATTCTCACTTGGTGATCGTCAAAAGACGACAAAGGAATACTTGACCGAATATGATCAAAAACGACTGGCAGCCACACTAAAGTCAACCGAGGCCAATATGATGGCCACTCATAAGGAACTATCTCGCTCTATTGAGTACCTCGTAAGCGTGGTTAAGTCAGAAAAGATCAATGCTCAAAACTTGGCCCAAAGAATTAAGTATATGAAGAAGAAATTTGAGCAGGCCCGTGCCACAGTTAGTGACCTTATCGCTGATGAAGATGCCTATATGAATGCCCAACTTTCCAGCATCAATGCTCAACTTGAGATTGTTAATGTGGTTCTAGACTACCTAACTATTTTTAACGAAACACCTTGTGAATTTAATAAAAAGGCCTAATGTATGAAAAAACTAGCAACGTTCTTTGTTGTCAATCAAAAGCTTACCCTGATTGTTACCCTCTTCATGTTTATCTATGGAGTGAGAGGTTACAAAAATATGATTGCAGAATCATATCCCAATGTGGACTTTGCAACGACTACAATTGAAACCGTTTACCCAGGTGCAACTCCTAAAGATATCGAAGTAAAAATCACGAAACCCATTGAAGATGAGATACGTACAGTATCAGGTCTGAAAGATGTTCGTTCGGTTTCCCAAGCTGGTCAATCAAAGATTACGATTCGTATTGATATGGATAATCCAAAGGTTGTTGTCAGTGATGTTGTTTCAGATCTTCAAACAGCGCTAGAGCGTGTAACCAATCTCCCAAACGACTTAACTGAACAACCTGAGTTTACAGAACTCAAGGCCGAAGAAATTGCGGCCATTGAAATTGCTGTAACTGGAGATAATTCTGTTAATCGCATGAGAAATAAAACGGCTGACCTTCTTAAAGAAGATATTGAAGATATTAGGAGCGTTAAGTCAGTTAACCTCTATGGTTATGAAGAACGAGAGTTTAACATCCTCCTCGACTCTCAAGAGATGGCGGACCTCCACCTCTCAGTAGATGAAGTAACACGGGCGATTATTGCACGCAATATCAATATCCCTGGTGGTGACCTCGAGTTAGGCAAGGAACAAAAGCTCGTTACGATCGACAACAAAGTTGAAACCGCGGAAGAGCTTGGAAATATTGTTGTACGCTCTTCGTTCTCGGGAAAGAAAATTCGCCTAAACGACATTGCTCAAGTTCGCGATGGTGAAGCTGAACCAACCATCAAAACCAGTTTTAATGGAAAGCCTGCGACTCTTCTTAGTGTGCAAAAGAAAGGGGGTTCCGATACTCTTGAGTTGGTAAAAGAAGTGAAAGAAATTCTTGATACTTATAATAAGCGATACTCAGGTAAACTTGAGTTTGCCGTTTATACCGATGAGGGGATCAAGGTTAAGGATAAGCTTGCCGTTCTCTCTTCCAACGGAGTAACAGGTATTATCGTTGTAATAGTTGTTCTCATGTTCTTTATGCCTGGAAGGATAGGTCTTATGGTTGCCATTTCCCTTCCGACTTCCCTCTTTGCCGCCGTAGGACTCATGCCTAGCTTTGGACTTACTTTCAACTCCATTTCTATTTTGGCACTAATTATTGCGATGGGGATGCTGGTCGACAATGCGGTTGTTATATCAGAAGAATATATACGAAGACGAGAAGAGGGAGAGAAATCCCTAGATGCCTCTATTAATTCAGTCGTTAATCTATGGATTCCTATTATGGCCACGGCGATGACTACTGTGTCAGCATTTCTACCAATGCTCGCCACCACAGGAATTATGGGACGCTTTATTACTCCTATTCCTATCGTTGTAACAGCAGCACTCCTTTTCTGTCTTCTTGAGTGTTTTATCCTTCTTCCCATGAGACTTCACTTCGTCGGAAGAAATCTAAAAATGGAGAAGAAAGATGAAGACTCTCACGGATGGTATGAAAAGTTTGCTAAGAAGTTTGAACGCCTAATGGAAGTTGTTGTTAAGCATCGCTATCTCGCTTCTCTTGCTGGTCTTGCAGTTATTGCTTTCTCTTTCGTAGTTATGATTGGCTTTAACAAATTCATTCTCTTTCCAGCTGAACAAACAGAAGAATACGATATTCGTGTAGAACTTCCTGTTAATAGTTCCCTTGAGTATACCGATAGCATTGCCCAAAAAGTGGCCACTCGAATCGAGAATCTTATTGATAAGGAGTGGCTAGACGAGACGATAGCCTTCTCAGGTTACACCCTTGTGAACCTCCTCGATCAAAGAGGTCAGGTTGGCGATAATGTATTTTTGATTAAAGTGATGGCCACTGATTACGCGAAATACAATATCCACTACACAACTTTCTTAGAACAGTTGAGAAAACTCGACATTCCAGAAGCTGAAACTGTTGTTATCGAGGAAAAAATTAATGGTCCTCCAGTAGGTAGTGCCGTGAATGTCACTTTCCGCTCTTCAAATGATGTCCACCTTCAAGAAGTCGTCGATAAGATGATTGCAAAACTAGAAAGTATTGATGGTGTTTTTGATGAAAAGATCGATGATGTTTTTGGTCC
>JBFHGF010000151.1:0-7646 GCA_041583335.1 Bacteriovoracaceae bacterium | reverse complement strand
CAATGCCGAGCTGCTCAATGAAGTTTGCAATCGGGCCATCGTTCTACATGAGCGTGAAGTGCTCTTTGACGGGGACAATATTCGCAAGGCCCTGGCCCTTTATAAGACCCTCCACACAGGAGGCCATAAAATTGGTCAATATTCAGAGGCTTAAGATTTTTTGCCGCTTATTTTCAATGTAATATTAATAAGTTACAATGACTTTATGTTATCTATTTTTCATTTAATGAATTAAAGGTATAATTTGAGGAGTGTGCTCCAGAAATTGGGGTCTCCCATTTTTAGTAACTTAAATATTAGCGAAAACGTAAACTCACGCAGAGGATTTTGCAATGTCTGACTCATCAAATAAAAACCAATCAGAAAAGAAGCCTTATAACTTTGGTGGGATCAAAGATTTCAACCTCGAAGAGATTGAAAATGAAGTTCTCAACGACAGTGTTTACCTTGATGTTTTTGCTGGCTCCGATATTCGCTTTAAAGAAAATATGGCCCCTCTTCAAGGTGGACTTGAAGAAGTAAAAAATATTCAGGCCTATGAATACACTTACAAAACTGATGAGTACCCTCAAAATAACTTTCCAGAGGGAAAACAAACAGGCGTGATGGCCCAGCAGCTAGAAAATATCCTTCCCCTAGCAGTTAAAGAAGATGATAAAGGTATGAAGTATGTTAACTATGCTTCCCTGGCCCCTCTTCTTATTGAGGCCGTAAAAGAGCTCTCAGAAAAAGTCGATCAACAGGCCACTGAGATTAAGGCCCTAAAGGCCATGCTCAATAAGTAAGCAGCTCCCCCCCATGAAATATGAACTCTTGGACCATCCTCTTTTAGTAAAAAGAAGAGCTGAGCTTCAAGAGAACCTCAAGAAAATTGAGTCCCTCGGTTTTGAGCGCTCAACTTTTTGCCCCATGCCCTTTGTAAATATTATTCTCGAGCCCGACGGCTCCGTTGGCTTTTGTCGCCACAAGGGAACTGATCATCGTTTAGGGAGTCTAAAAGAACAGAGCTGGCAGGAAATTTGGAATGGTGATGCCGTCAAAAAATGGCGCCGCGAATTCATTGAGGGCAAACCAGAAATATGCTCCCAAGAAATTAGTGAAGTCGGCTGCAACCTATGCCCTGAGCTCTCTAAACTCTCCCCTATGCATCGTGACGACTATCAAGAGTCGATGGAGCGTCCACTGAGGCTCACCGCCAACCTCAATGGAATGTGCAACCTCAAATGCCAGATGTGTGATGTCTGGGAGCTTCCCAACGGCCTCTATCGTGAAGAAAACTTCTGGGGCCCCGCTCGCACCGACCTCTTTCCCTTTCTCGAAGAAATTGATCTGCTCTCAGGTGAGCCCTTCATTCAAGAAGATACCTTTAAGCTCATTGATGAAGTCACTCAAGTGAACCCCGAGTGCTTGTGGTCCATTACCACAAATGCCCACTGGAGCTTTAACGATAAGAGAAAGAGCTACCTCGATCGCATAAAAATAAAGAATCTTATTTTATCTGTTGATAGCTTAAGAGCTGAGGTCTACCACAAGATAAGAAGACCAGGAAATCTAGAAGTCGTTCTCAAGACCCTCGATGACCTCGTGGCCTATGATAGGGAGAGAGTCGAAAAAGGCCTTGGTTCCATGAATATGAACCTCAACTTTGTGGTTCAAAAAGATAACTGGACAGAGGTTGCCCACGTAATCCACTTCTGCCTCGAAAAGAATATCCACCCCTTTATTACTTTTTGCTATATCCCAAGAGAGCACTCCCTTCTCGGTTATGAAGTAGAACAACGCATTGAAATTATCCGTTATTATCTGGAAACCCTAAGTTGGCCAGAACTGACTCTTATTCGACGAATCACAACCCCTGTCCTACATTCTCTACCCAAATTAGAGCGCTACGAAGCATTGACCGCACTTGAAAAGAAAAAAATTAAGTACGAAAATACCAAGAAGTAATTTAATTCAAATATTCACAACCAAGGTATTGCGTGCATCTCTCTTTTCTTCGCCCCCTCTCCCTTTTATTAGGAATCATTTTTTTTATCTCAAGTTGTTCAACCGTTGATCGCCTTCAAAATGTTGAGCTCGATGAAGTCGCCCCCACCCTCAATTGTATTAAAGAACGTGGGGCCTTGGATATTGGCTCAGGTTCAACCAAGTTTACATTTGCTCAAGTTGATATTTGTAAAAAGAAAATCCTTAAAGTAATTACCAAGAAACAATTTGCGCTCAAGTATAAAGAAAACCTCGCCCTCAATAATGGCCTGCTTCACGACGATATTTTTCAAAGAGCATCCCGTGAGATCAACGCTTACTTCAATCAAATCAAAATTTCTCGTAAACAAATAAGGGCCGTGGCCACAGAAGTTTTTCGCCAGGCCGATAATGGCAAATCCTTTATCAAAAGGCTTGCCCAAGATTTGGGAATAACTATTCATCTCATCACTCAAGAAGAAGAAGCTCTTCTTGGTTTTAAAGGGGCACAGGTCGTAACGGGCAAGCCTGCGGAGTCGATTTTGGTATGGGATATTGGTGGCGGTAGCATGCAAATGACAAGCTACTCTTTTGGAGGCTACGACTTCTATAAAGGAAAACTCGCCTCGGTTAGCCTAAAGAACGAAGTGGTTAAGTGGCAAGGCAAGGATCGAGGTAGCCCTAATCCCATGGGACAGTATATCGGACAAAAAGCGCTCTACTACAGTGCTGACTACGCAAAAGATCATGTGCCGGAAAACATAAAAGAAGCAATCGAAAAAGGAAAAGAAGTCATCGGTATTGGTGGCGTTCACTACCACTCCCTTAGAGAACAACTTAACCTCTACCCCAATACGCCCTATTCCCTCTATCAAGTAGAACAGGCCCTAGATAAACGTGTCCACTTTCACGACCAACAATTTCAAGGTCAATATAAAGAAACCGAGGCCACTAATATTGCTCTCGTGCTAGGCCATATGAAGGCCCTCAATATAAGAACAGTACTCCCCGTAAAAGTAGACTTGGCCACTGGCCTATTGTTTACAGAGCGTTTTTGGTGATCTTATGACCTACTACCTTTCGTTATTCTTTGTCTTCAGTGTAAACCTCTTTGTTAAGACCTTTTACCATGTTGAGGTGATCTACATTACGGATAACGAAGAAACGTTTTGGACTGATGACATTAATGTCTTTGCCTTTCTCAACCACACCAGCCTTTTTGAACCCCTACTCTTTGCCAGTATTCCCAACCCATTCTTCAAAGACCATTTAAAGCGAGTGGTTGTTCCCGCTGCCGATGTCACCATGAATCGTCCCTTAGTGGGACGACTCTATAAAACCTTCTTTCCTCATATTGTTCCAATTAGTCGCAAACGCGATGAAACCTGGACAAATTTTAAAAAGAAAATCAGAGACAACTCCATGGTCGTCATCGCTCCCGAGGGACGGATGATGAGACCAGATGGACTCGATAAACATGGCAAGCCCATGACAATCAAGTCAGGTATTGCTGATATTTTAAAAGAAGTCGAGGAAGGTTCACTTGTTTTGGCGACTTCGGGAGGTCTCCACCATGTTCAAAAACCAGGAGAGCCCTTCTTTAGAATTTTTAAAACGATAAAGATCAGTTACGAAAAAATCCCTATCTCCGAATACAAGAAACTCATTGATTTCGAAGCTAGGGATTTTCAAAGGCAAGTGGTTAATGACCTCACCCAAAGAATGAAAAATAATCTTCCTTCTTAGTTATGAGTAGACTCGAAAGTCCATTTCTCTATAATTTCTTTCTTCTTAACATTGGCAAAGCTTTCGGCATCTGACATTTCATATGGCCATAAATACTCTTCAGGAATTTTTCCATTGAGAAAGTCACCATACTTTACGAACTCATAGATTTGTCCAAAGTTCTTAACTTCATTTGACCCCGTTCTTGCCATCAAGTTCCACGGTCTCAATTCATAAGGGTGTTCCACCCCCATGGCCCCGAGCATTTCAGCAAAGTGTTTAATGGTCTCTCTATGAAAATTGGCCACACGAACTCTCTTATGAGGAACCACAAGGCCCGCTTCCAGACTTGGGTTATTGGTCGCAACTCCCGCCGGACAATGGTTGGTATTACAGCGAAGTGCTTGAATACAACCTAGAGCGAGCATCATAGAACGTGCGGCGTAACAGGCATCAGCTCCCACAGCTAAGCGCTTCATGATAGCAAAACTAGAAGTAATTTTTCCCGCACTTAATATTTTCATCTCCCTTCGAATTCCAAAACCCATTAAACAATTGTGAACAAAGATAAGCCCTTCCATACCAGGCGTTCCAATATGATTGGAAAATTCTAAAGGAGCAGCCCCTGTTCCCCCTTCTCCCCCATCGACTGAAATATAGTCGGGAAAAATTTGGGTTTTAACCATGGCCTTACAAATGGCAATAAACTCGCGGCGCTTGCCAATACAAAGCTTAAAGCCCACAGGCTTGCCACCAGAGAGATCACGAAGTTGTTTGATAAATTCGAGTAACTCAATAGGTGTGCTAAAGGCCGAGTGACTCGGAGGCGAGTTCACATCAAATCCCATAGGTACTCCCCTGATCTCCGAAATTTCTTTAGTAATCTTACTGGCCGGTAAAATCCCGCCATGACCAGGCTTGGCCCCTTGTGAGATTTTTAATTCAATCATTTTAACTTCTGGTCTTGTGGCATTCATCTGGTACATCTCAGGATTAAAAGATCCATCGGGATTACGACAACCAAAATATCCCGTCCCCACCTGCCAAATCAAATCTCCACCATGCTTGAGGTGGTGCTTACTAATGGAACCCTCTCCCGTGTTATGAGCAAAGTTTCCATCTTTTGCTCCACCGTTAAGGGCCTCGATCGCTCTTCCAGAAAGCGCACCAAAACTCATCGCCGAGATATTTAAAATACTCAAAGAGTAAGGTTGCTTACAATCTTTCCCCCCCACCATCACTCTCAAGGTTTCGGGGTCAACATGTCTGGCCACGATGGAGTGCTTCACCCACTGATAGCCGATCTTATAAACATCTTGTTGGGTACCAAAGGGAAGCGTATCAATTTCTTTTTTTGACCTCTGGTAAACTAAAGAGCGCTCTTCTCTACTAAGAGGTTTTCCATCAGTATTTCCTTCGATGAAGTACTGTTGAATCTCGGGACGAATCATTTCTAACAAATAACGAAAATGTCCCAATACGGGGAAGTTTCTCAGGATAGCGTGCCTTGATTGCAAGAGGTCATGAACCCCAAGCAGTAGAATGAGACCTAAGATAACTCCAACTGTAGTGTGGGCAGCATGATAAGACGCGGGCAAGAAAAAATAACCTCCCGCATAAATTGACACCAATATCAAAGATCCAAAAATGAATTCCTTTCGCATCTAGCTCTCCTTAGCTTTTGAACATTTCTATTTTAAAAGAAATTAAGGCCCTTGAGGAAAGAAATTTACCTAGAAAGCACCCTATATCATTATAATTTGACTAAAAGCCTATGCCTTTCACACTTTAGAAGGTATATAAAAAGCTATGGAAACAACTACATCTTTTAAAGAATTCAATCTGAATGACGCACTCCTTACATCTCTCGATACTATTGGCTTTCAAATGGCCTCTCCTATTCAAGAGCTCACCATCGGCCCTATTCTCGAGGGGAAAGATATTTTCGCTCAGGCCGAGACAGGAAGTGGAAAAACCGGCTCCTTTGCCATCCCTATTATCGAACAAATCCTAAGAGACGAAACTGAAAATGAAGAAAAGCTCGTTCAGTATGTTGTGCTTAGTCCAACTCGTGAACTCGCTCAACAAACTCATAAAGTTTTTAATCAGCTTGGTGCTTCACTGGGAATCAATGCCGCTTGCCTCATTGGTGGTGAGTCTATTGATAACCAAAAAAAGGTTCTCAACGAAGGGACGCGAGTACTCGTGGCCACTCCGGGACGACTGGTGGATTTGATCAAACAAAAAGCGGTAAAGCTCGATCAAGTTAAAGGCGTAGTCTTTGATGAAGCGGACCGTCTCTTTGACATGGGCTTCCAAAAGGATATCGAGTTTATCCTCAGCAAAGTAAGCGACCAGCGTCAGCTCATTATGGTAAGTGCCACTTCTAACCTAGAAGTTTTAAAAACGGCCTATAAATTTAAATCCCATCCTCTAGAGCTAAAGCTCAATGAAGACTCTCTAGTGGTTGATCATATTGACCACAAGCTTGCGATGGTTACCCAAAAAGAGAAAATGCCTCTTTTGGTTAACACTCTTCACAAGCACGAAGATGTTTACGCTATCGTATTTTGTAATACTCAACTCCAGACCCATATGGTTGCTGAGTGGCTAAGGCTTCTTAACTTTAAGGCCAAGCCTATCTCCGGTAAGCTTCCTCAAAATAAGAGAACTCGCCTTATGGAAGAGTTCAGAAATAAAGAAGTGACCATCCTTGTTTGTACAGATGTGGCCGCTCGTGGTCTTGATATTAAAGACGTAAACCTCGTCATCAACTACGACATTCCTCAAGAGGCCGCCAACTACGTCCACCGTATTGGACGTACTGGACGTGCAGGAGCAGAAGGTCGCGCGATCAGCTTCTGTGCCCACGAAGACTGTGAAAACCTCGACGCCATTTACGAGTTCCTCGAAACTAAAATTGAAAAAATTGATATCACCGATGAAGATGTAACGGCCGAGCTACCTCCCAAGCCTTATATCGATATCAAAACCATGCGCCCAACTGAGCGCAAAGAAAGAAATGATCGCAAAGGTCGCAACGAACGTGGTGATCGCAACGACAAGCGTGATCGCAACGACCGCAATAAAGAAACTAGACCTAAGCAAGAATTCGAAGCCCCCACAGAAAGGGCCCATCCAACTCCACTTAAGCGCTATGTACCTAGTGAAGATGCAAAAGGTGACAGAAGAAGCTTCCAGATCACATCGGATAGCCTTGAAGATGCCAAGCGCATGGCCCTCGGTTACTACATGATCACAGATGAGTCTCTTCTTAAGTATGACGTGATTAAAAAGGGGCGTAAACGCTTCTTCTTCTTTGGTCCATCTAAAGATACCTACCGCTTCACCCTTGATGCTCACTATAAGAAACTTATCCTTCCTTTCCTTATTGAGATCCTCACCCTTTCTCATATTAATGTTATGGCTAAAGTAGGACTCAAAGGTGACACCATTGAAATTAGCTTCAATGGCCCTGACGAAGGTCTATTAATGAGAAACCGTGGCCAAATGCTTGAAGGACTAGAGCAAATTCTACGCCTCTATCTGGCCAATAAAATCACGATTCCACCTAAGCTAAGATGGAATATTACTGTTAAGTCTAAGCGCAGTAATGATCGTGATCGTGGTGGAAAAGGAAAAGACAACCGTCGTTCTTCAGAGGATCGTGGTTCTCGTGGTGATAGACGTCCAAGTAAGTCACGCGAAGAAGAAAATGCTAAACGTGAAAAAGAAGTCCTCGCTATGGTTGAAGAAATAAAGGCCAAAGTTCTTGAAACCAATGCCCCTGTTCAAACGAAGGCCCTTGATCCCCGCGATCGTAGAACCGTTCACCAACACATCAACGATGATGGTAAGTTCCAAACGGAAAGTATCGGTGATGGACGCCTTAAGAAGATTGAAATCTCAATAAAAGCTTAAATAAAAAACGAAAAAGGCCTCCAAATTGGAGGCCT
>JBFHGF010000150.1:0-7664 GCA_041583335.1 Bacteriovoracaceae bacterium | reverse complement strand
CCAGAGAACGAAGGGAAAGTTTTAAGCATGTATTACTTTGAAGAAAAAACGATGAAAGAAATTAGTGAAAGCTTAGAGGTGACAGAGAGTCGAGTGAGTCAACTCCATCAATCTTCTATGGCCAGACTCAGAAAGAGAGTCGACAAATCAACGATTGATGCCGCTTAAATATAAGTTTCAAAAGGTAGGGAGTGAACCAAGTAGTCGAGAATATCAGTCTTGGTGATGATCCCTACGACCACTTCATTTTGATCGATATAGGGAAGGGCCGAGATGCCCTTTTCTAACATGATCTTCGCCAATACTTTAATCTCTGTCGTTTCTTTGGTAATGATCACTTCCGTTTTTGCATGCTCCATTACATTATCGTTGGACCTCTTATTGAGTAGATCACGATCAGAGACAATTCCTTTGAGTTGTTTTTCTTTATCGAGTATGAGGAGGTGATGGACTCTATACTTTTCCATCATCATTAGGGCACGGCCAACAGTTTCTATAGGAGAAATACTGATGATGGGTGAGGAGCCGACGTCACGGGCAAGAATATGCTTCCTTTGATAATTGGTGTGGTGCTCTTGTTTGATATAGCTCTTTATACCTGAGGTGCGGCGGCGTTCTTGTTCACGCTCTTTTTCTTTAGAGTGGTCCTTATTATTTTCGTTTTGCCCTTCTTTGAAATTCTTATTCGGAGACTTCTTGAGTACGTCTTCAAATTGAACATTTTGCTCATCAGTTGAGCGAATATGGCGTTGTGAGGGAAGACTAAAGTCTTTAATTTTTCCATTCTTTGATATCATCAGTCCCATAAGAGAGCTCCTTAAGGAGATTTTACCAATTTCTGTTTAGTAAATAAATGTGGCGAAAATTGCCAACAAAAACAAGCACTTTCTCAACTCTATAAATATCTAACTATCTATATTTAGGTGATATTTCAGAGCAGTTTCCATGACTATTAAAATATAGGTCTAAAGGACCGATAGGGACTTTGAACCATTGAAGGAAAGACATGACCTTGAATTGCTTGCGAACCTATTTATTGACTCTCTTCCTACTTTCACTGCCTATAGCGTCTTTTGCAGAGTCGGGTGCGGAAGTGGCCAAGGCAATCATCCTCAAAGGAAAGGTGTCCGAGATTT
The DNA here is from genome assembly GCA_041583335.1 of Bacteriovoracaceae bacterium. GTDB lineage: Bacteria > Bdellovibrionota > Bacteriovoracia > Bacteriovoracales > Bacteriovoracaceae. The sequence continues at coordinate 6,528 of JBFHGF010000150.1, read as the reverse complement.
ACTATGGACGCGATGGAAGCAAGAATACTCGAGTTCTCTCTAGGGGAGATAATGTTCATGAGGGAGCGCAAGTCGAATGCTCAAATAATGGATTTGTAAAACTTCTCTTCTTTGATAAGTCACAAATGATGGTTTCTCCCAACTCCACCGTTGAAATTAAATCTTTCACCAAGAGTGAAGCGGGGATGATTAATCTTCTGCAGGGGCGAATTCGCTCTAAAGTAACCAAAGACAGAATGAATATTACCAACAGTAAATCATCTAAGCTCTTCATTAAAACAAAAACAGCGGCCATGGGAGTGAGGGGGACAGACTTTCAAGTGATTTATAACCCTTCTAACTCTGTAACCTCCCTTCTTACCTTTGAAGGGGCGGTGGCGATGACCAAACTTGATGGAAGTAAGGATACAACAAGGCTGTCGGGAAGAGCGCTTGAAGCTCAACTCAATAGTGCTCAAGCGGTAATGGTAAGGAGAGGCCAGTTCTCTGGAACTCTTCCAGGGCATGACCGCGTTTCTTTGCCTGTTAAAATATCTCCCGTTCAGCTTGAAAAGCTAAGAGGGAGCAGTGAAGTAAGTCCTACTCAAGTTGAAACGAAGAAGCGTAAATCTAAGGTCGTACGTTCCGTTGTGCCCCCTGGTCTCAATGCCAAAATGGTGGCCACCAAGAAAGATAAAATCATTGAAAATGTGGCCCAGAAGAAAATGGGGCTCAATAAGACAGACTTTAAACGTGAACGATTAAAGAGTGCTTACTTTGAAAAGGTTGAGTCCGATACTCCTCCTGAAGGGGTTATTGATGAGAGCGGTAAAGGTGCCTATGCTCCTCCGGCCGGAGGTTATATCGACAATAACAGTGGACTCTATATCGCTCCAGAGAAAGGGGATGCCTTTGACTCCAATACAGGAGTTTATGTCCCCAGTCCGGAGCTCGGTTCGATTGACCCTCGCTCTGGTGATTATATTCCACCTGAGGGAACGAAACTCGCTGACTCCGGAGTTTTAGTGAAGGTGGACTCCACTCGAAGTCCTGCCAGTGTCGGTGGAGAGACACCTGTCATAAGAAATGTCCTACAAAATAATTTCTATGGTAGTGATGATAGCTCTGTGATTAGAGACAGCTCGCTTCCTGCTAAAGGGGAGATCGATACGGCCATTAATTTTAATGACTATAAAACAGAAACCGTTATCAACTACAATGATAATACAGATATTCTGATCAAGAAAACTCGTGAAGTGCAGCGGCGCAAAGTTCGCATTAACGTTACCAGATAGCTCAACTATTTCTCTTCTTATTCCTTTTTACTGTAGGTCAGAATATGCCCTAGAAAACTCCTTTTTCTTTTTTTTGTTATGATAGGTAAGTACTTTAAATATCAAAGTAAAGAGAAGGTATGTTGTTCATGATCAGGGCCTTTGTGGTTTTTTTTATTTGCGTTGTTCTTAGCGTTTTTTCTGTGAACGAAAGTTTTGCTGTAGAGAGAAATACCAAACATTTTGCACGTTTCTACCAGCTCTACAAAGTGGGAGAGTATCAAAAGGCACTAGATGAACTGCTAAGCCTCGAGAAGACTAAGAAAGGTGAGGCGGAAAAGAATTATTTGATCGGCCTATGTTTGAAGGGGCTTCAAAGGCATGAAGAGGCCGTTGTTTTCTTTAAACGCTCCATTGCTCAAGGCTTTCGCAATATTGATCTCTTCTATGAATATGCCCAATCGCTTTTTGCCATTAATGAATTGGAGTTGGCCAAAAAGGCCTTTCAAATTACTTATGACAAAGGTTATAAGACAGATGTCTCTCTCTACTATATTGCCTATATTTCAGAGCTTTTAGAAGATCGGCCAGCGGTAAAGGCCAATTACCTGAAGATCATCAAAGATGATCGCTCCAGTAAAGAGATGAAGCAATTGGCCTACTTCAAGTTGGGAGTTCTCATTTACGAGAATGTTAAGAATAAGTTATATGTGCAAAACTATATTGAAAAGTATGTTGCTCCGCTTTTACGTAGGGGGATCGAGGTTGATGACAATACAACCTTGGCCGAAGAAATTAGAAATAAATACGATCAAATCCTTTTAAAGCATGGAATGCATCCTCTTCTATTTTTCAATGGAAGGATGCTCAGTAGAAAAAACACGACCCTCACTTTCACTCAAGAAGTTGCGTACGACACCAACGTAAACCAAGAATCAGATGCACCTACGCAAACGAATGAGAATACAGGGGACTCTTCAACCGTTTTGATTTCAGAGCTCTTCTATTCCAAAAGGTTCTTGAGAAAAAGAAGATTTATCTTCACTCCGGAGTTGAGGGCAAGTAATGAGAATTACCTCAACAGTGAAAACCCTGATGTTTTTAAGAATGATGGTTATACCATTGCTCCGGCCTTTAGAGGTGCTTATGAGTTTAATTGGAATCGTAAAATTTCATCTCTTCTCTATGAATATGAGTATACTTATACCGCTCGAGATAAGAATGCTGTGGGAAAGAAAGATTTTTTTGGAACGACGGGAACCTATATCTTTGGGCTTCGCTATCGATTTGTAGAGCAAGGGGAAACCACATTTAAGTTTAAGTATCGTGACCTTAAAAGTTACTCTGAACTGATCTCCGGAACTACAACTTCCCTCTATCTCGATCAAATGTACATTCGCGATAATGGGCATATTATCATTGGGATGATGCAAGCCGATTTCTATCGTCCCAATGAAAAATTCTATGCGACGGACTCTCTTTTTATTCGTGGTGACTATCTCTTACCGCGCCTCTTCTGGAATGTAGACCTCAACGTTAATGCTTCTCTTACTCTTATGGATACAAAAGAGCAGTCAGAGCTTAGGGGAACCGAAAAGACAATTAGTTTAGGTGGAAAGCTTCTGCGAAGAATTAAAGACCATTGGCGAGTGGGAATTTTGGCCAATTACTTACGAAATACCTCCAAAGATGACGCAAATTACTCGTATTCCAAATTATATGTGGGTGGAGAAGTCAGGTATTCCTTCTAAGTTAAATTTCTGCACTTATTATCCGATAAGTTAGTGTTAACTGGTATCACCGCTAGCTCGGAAGGAAGTATGAAAGATTTTTTTATCTACGATAAGGCCCAAGAAAAGAAGATTCCCTTTAGAGGAAAAATTACTATTGGTCGATCTGCTGAATCAGGTGTTTGTCTTGATGAGAAAGATGTCTCCACGAATCACGCTATGATTACGGCCACAGTGGACGGTGTCTTTATCGAAGATTTCAACTCCTTTAATGGAACCTTCCTCAATGGAGCTCGCCTTGAACCTAAAGAGAAGTATGCCCTTCAGGTTAAAGATATTATTCAAATTGGAAATAGCTTACTCTTCTTCAATTCAGAGGAGGGGAATGTTGAATATGTTGAACTTCCTTCTTTTACAGGTTCATTTAATATCGGCAGCAATGATGTTGGGATTGTTCACGATAAATTTGAAGATATTATTCCGAAGGAAGATAAGAATAAATATTCTTTGAAAAGTCTGCGTTCCAATAAAGAAAAGATTAATGAAATAAAAAAGCATATCAAAGATTTGAGTGGGCTGGTTAAAGATAGAGAAGTTGTGCGTGCTACCATTGAAGAAAAGAAATCGGATCTCAATGAATTCGATAACTACTTTAGAATGAAGAAGTATAAAACGGAAGAGGATATTCTTAAAACCATTTCTTCGGTTGATATGGTGAACCAAAAAATTGGTGATGAAATTAAGGCCGTAGAAGGGGCTATCAGTGAAGTTGAAAAAGAGATCGCTATCCTCAATAATAAAATTGGATCTTTACGTGGCCAAATGAAAGAATCTCAAGATGAATTCGATCACAATAAAGAAGTGGTTGAAGAACTCCATGCAGATCTTGAAATTTTTAGAGGTCGAGGAGGTCTAGTCGATGAACTTAAGGACTATATGCAAAGGTTGAAGAAGTTCGAAGAGTTCGATATTGAAAAACAAATGGAGTCTCTGAAAGCGGCCTTAGTTAAAGAAGAAGAGTCTTTGAAAGAAGCTCAAAAGAAATATGCTCAAAATAAATTCGGTTCAGACGGTCTCTTCAAAAAGAAGGCTTCTTAGTTCTTATCCCTTAGCGTAGATATTTTTCAAGGTTTCTATGATCCACTCGGGATGATCTAAGGGGAGATCGTGTCCACTTTCAGGATCACGGTAAACGGGAACTCGAAAGTGATTGGCCAAAATATCGGAACATTTAGGACTGGCCAAAGAATCAAACTGTCCATTGAGAATGATAGGGGAAAAGGGAAGTTCTACAGGGACCTTAAAGCGTGACGCTGCATAGATTTGGCGCAAGAAATTTTTACGTTTGATAGGAAATTCTTCTGAATACTTGGCATACTCTTGGACCAATTCGTCAGTAACCGTAATCCTCTTCGTTGTAAGATTGAGGATCGCCCGCTCTCTTTCGACATAATCCTCTTTGAAGAAGAGATCCCCCACCATTTTCATGGCCTGTGGGCTAAAACGCTCTTTAATGGAGGAGAGATTGCCTGCTGAGGAATTTAAGAATATTCCCTCTTTAAAATCATGAGGGTAGCGATTGGCCCATAACATGCCGATCATGGCCCCCATCGAGATGGCGAGCACACCCCAGTCACCTTCATGCGTACGTTTAAGTTCGAGTAACTCTTCTCGCAAGAGGTCACAATAGCGCTCAAGTTGGATAGGTGGAGTTTGATCAAACTTTTTTCCTACACCTGGTATTTCGAGCACATAGTGATGACTCGCAGGAAAACCCTCTTGAAAGAGTTTGGGGAATTTTCCCCAGTGTCGAGTTTCTCGGGCCAGGCCCCTTAGAAATATCCAGTTCTTGGGCATTACATCCATGATTTATAATTCCTTGATGCACGAAAGAGAAAATCGATCAACAGCATATGGCGTCTCATCGTTCGATCGTAGCGGTGAGATTTAATAGGGTTAAAGAAACCACCTGAAGTGAAAATTTGTAGGGGATTCTTCTTAACCCAAATCCATGAGCCCATTTCAAGAGTCCAGGGGATGAGCATATTTTCATTGGCGAGATTTTCTTGGTAGTGAAGGTCGTAAATATAATCCCACATATCACCTGAGATGGTATAGCTATCAAATTGAGGCTCTACTTTGTAAACATGGTGAGGAAGGGTCTCATCGAGAATATCCACAAGGTTTTGCACCTGTTTCATATTAGGAAAAGGCTCATCACTTTTGGCATAGGGAAACCATAGGCGATCCTTCATCCCAAAGCCTGAATGAAAGTCCATCGTGATGGTTGCGGGTGAAGAGAAGAATTGGTCCCGACAAAAGTCAACTAACGCCTGGGATTCAATCTCCATGGGTTTTCCTTCTTCTCCTCTATACCATGGAAGTTTATTAGAATAGCGCTGGCCCGAAACTAAGAACGTCGGATTGCTACTCTCTTCGGTGGGAGCATTTCTCATGAGATCAATCCCATTGGGGTTGGAGCGCATATGTAGGGCCATTCCTCCTGGGTTGATCAGTGGAATGGATACGATTTTACAGTGATTAAATGTTTCCCTTAGTTCTTGGTCCCAGGCCAATTGTTTAAAAAGGGAGGTGAGGTAGGTGATCACCACATGACTTCCAACGCGCTCAAGTCCGTGAACTCCACCAAAGAGTCCAAGAGTGGGAACATTATCACTCTGGTTTCCAATGCTAAAGCCAATGATAGGATAGGAGTTGCCATCGACGTAGACAGGATCGAGCTCATAGTGTTGAATGAGGTCATCTCTAAAGTGGGTGAGTTCTCGAATAAGCTTTAATTCATGTAGGTCTTTCAACAGCTCCCCCTCTTAGAGATCAACGAGACTAAAATTGGCCAAAAGAGGCAAATGGTCGCTCAAGTTTTTATATTCTTTTTGATCGAGCTTTGTTGCCTCTAATAAATTAAGATTCATATAGAATATTCTATCTAGAGAAAGGCCAGGAAGGAAGCTAGGGAAAGATTTGGGGTAGTTACTGACATGGGTGAAGACCTCTTTTAAGGGGATAAACTCTTCCAAATGTCCAACAGCTTTTCTGCGCCAATCATTAAAGTCTCCGGCCAAAATGATGGAGTGGTGTTCACTGATTTCCTTTTTCAGGTGGGAGCTTATCCAATGCAATTGCTTTTGACGGTGGCGCTCCAGTAGATTCAAATGAGTATTAAAGAGATGGATGGGGTCATGGCCTTCTCGATGGTTGAGGCATACATGAAGAAGACCACGACTTTCAAAGCGGTTTTGACTGATATCATAATTTTCTACTAATTCAATGGGATATTTAGAGAGGATGGCATTTCCGTGATGGCCCCACTTGTGAATTTTATTGGCCCCGTAGATGCTATAGGGATAGAGTCCATTAGCTAGGTATTCCACTTGGTTATTAGTTTCAAAGTCAGGGATAATGATTTTCTTTCCTGTATGTTCTCCTACGGCCTCCTGTAAAAAGACTATATCCGCATTGTGGTGGGCGAGGAAGGCCTTAATTTTGGGGAGAGTAAACTTAAGGCCAGCAGGGCCAAAGCCTTT
>JBFHGF010000149.1:0-7711 GCA_041583335.1 Bacteriovoracaceae bacterium | reverse complement strand
TACTTACAAGATTCACCAGAAATACTGGCCGTACCCCGTTCGAGATCTTTAGGCCTAGGCTTAGGAACGACGGATACTTTAGGAGCAAGTGCAGAGGCACTATTTTTTAGATCAGAGGTCTTATCACTCTTTGTAATGACTTCAGTTACCTCTTCAAAAACAATAACATCTTCTTTGACCTCGCCTGCTTCGGCCGAATTACTATCCTCTACTCTGGCCTGTGGCCGCAGAGATTTTGTCGGCGCCAATGGTGACTTACTCATAGCAAGATCATCTGGTCTAGCATGAGGACGAACTTTTGGAACTTCAGAGACTTCAGAAAGACGATCCTTAGTCAGGCTCAGCACCACTTTTTGACTATCGTCTTTATTCAAATGTTCCGTAAATTCAGACAGTCCATCTATGGCCGCATTTCCAATATTAAGAGTCGCTCCATTGGGATCGAGACACTCCACTTCTTTTTCAATTACGCCCACCCTTTCCAAAAGAAAAGAACAAGCACTATAGCTAGGATTATCTCCACAAAAGAGGACAACCTCATCTTTAAGTTTTTCAAAACTTTCTTTGAAATCATCGTCTTCTAAGTAGCGCTTATAGAGGCCCTTTAAATTATCTTTGGTTGCTTCAAAGCATTGCTTGGTCACACTTTTAATATTGCCACCACCGGCCTTAAAGTCGATACACTTTCCACTCTCTCTTCCCGCACCATTTTCATCTTGGCGATGCTCTCCATCTCCGGGACCAAACAGTAAGGGATTACAGCGAAATAAATTATCTGCCCCACAGTAGTGATCAGAATCATAACTGATCCCAAAATTAGCAGTGGTATCAAACTTCCAAGGCTCTTTACACAGTCCTTTTCGCTTATAAGAAGGCCAACCCCCAAAGAAGCACAGATTACTCGCCCCCGCCTGTAGATTAAAGGAGAAGGCCCGTTGGAGAAAGTGAGAACGCTGCATCGTTGTTCTTCCCTCAACGGGAAAGAGTGTTTCATATTGATTGGTTTGATCCGCTTCGATAAGGACATCAATCATCTGTGATCGCGTGTGCGAAAAGGTATCAAAATCCATAAGTTCATCTTCTGCCCAGGCCCATGATGAGCAAAGAAACAGAAGAGAAAATAGGGGCAATTTCGATTTACGGATAAACATAGACCTTTTATCGGAGTAAAACGCTCAGATCTTTAGCTGCATGAATAATAATCTCTTTAAATTCAAGAAATTAGCGTCATTTTTTCATTTGAAATGACACTTCTCTCCACTGTAATCTTTAGGTATGACAACGATAAATACTTACCATAATGAAAATCAGTCCCTCGATTACCTTGAAATAAAAAATGGTGATCACCTCCCGACAGTGGTTCTGCTGCATGGCTATGGCGCCAATATGAAAGACCTGGCCCCTTTGGCCACGCTTTTGCCCGAACTAAAGCAGTACAATTGGATCTTTCCCGATGGCCCACTCAAAGTAGAGATCGGTCCCCATATGTATGGCAAGGCGTGGTTTCCCATCGACATGGAATTGCTTAACCGCGCGATGATGACTGGAGGCTTTGAGCACCTCTTCAGTGATCACTACCCCGAAGGAATGGATGCCAGTTCAAAGATTCTCAAAAGTTTTCTAGAAGAACATATCGATGGAGAACTTATCCTTGGAGGTTTTAGCCAGGGAAGTATGATGTCCTGTGATCTCGTTTTCAACGCTGGAGTAAAAGTAAATTCACTACTTCTGCTGTCTTCCACCTTAGTGGCCAGAGATCGTCTTGAGAATTCACTGCAAAACTTTAGTGGCCAAGAGACCCTTCCCATCTTTCAATCCCATGGCACCGGAGACCCTGTCCTGCCGCTGCACATGGCACGCAAACTCAAGGAAGTGCTCACCACTCACAAGTTAGAAGTCGACTATCACGAATTCCCCGGAGGCCATGAAATTCCTCCGCGAATTCTTCAGTCCCTCTTCCAATTTTTACAAAAAACAAAGAAACAAAGAAATAAAGAAATCTGATCAAAGGGATTAAGAGCATGTCCACCAGTGGAACCATTCGTAAAATGAAAAGTGAATTAGGAAGTGGGGATCAACCCGTATCCTACCACCTCCCCCTTATTGAACCCGGAACGGGTGAAGATCAGGCCCAGGCCACCCTCATTAATATGAATGAACGCTTAGGCTCTAAGATCACCCTAGATTTTGAGGGAAAGATCTTTGACATCTACGATGGCAAACCGATCAAAAAAAGTTACGGCCAAGGCTTTAGCTATAAGAACTTTATTTCCCTGGCCCGCTGTGATTCCTGTATCGTGAAACCCGAGCTATGCCACTTTCATAAAGGCACTTGCCGAGAACCCCAATGGGGAGAGACCCACTGTTTTATTCCCCATGTGATCTATCTCTCTATTACCAGTGGAGTCAAAGTAGGGATCACCCGTGAAACTCAGGTCCCCACCCGTTGGATTGATCAAGGTGCAGAGTATGCCCTACCTATTCTCACCGTCGCCGATCGCAAGACATCAGGAATGGTGGAAGTTGAATTGGCCAAGACCATGGCCGATAAAACCAATTGGCGCAATATGCTCAAGGGCGAATATGAATGGGTTGATCTGGAAATTCTCCGTGATCAAATTTACGATGAGTACGGTGACCTTCTCGACGATGCCGATGCCCAAGATATGGAAGAAGAAGTTCTTCAGATCAAGTACCCTATTTTAGAGATCCCTAAGAAGATCTCGAGCCTCTCCTTTGATAAAAAAGAGAAAATAGAGGGAACCTTATTGGGAATTAAAGGGCAATACCTTATACTTGATACAGGTGTGATTAATATGAGAAAGCATCAAGGCTACCATATTACCCTCTCCTAATTTTCATCTCATATAAAAGGAAGAAATCATGGCAAATCATAGAATCGAAGTAAGTGACCTCATTGCCGAAAGTTACGATGTGGCCAAGAAGGCCCAGTCCCACACCCACTCACCCTACTCTAAGTTCCCCGTTGGCGCGTGTATCAAGTTTAAGGGAGATGATCATCTCTACGGTGGTTGTAATGTAGAAAATGCCAGTTATGGAGCAACTATCTGCGCAGAGAGAACGGCGATTGTCTCCGCTGTCGCGGCCAAAGGTAAGCAAGACATTGAATTTGTCACCGTTATTGCCAACACAGATAAGGCAACTTGCCCCTGTGCCCTATGCCTTCAAGTAATGGCCGAATTCACTAGTGAAGACTTTCCCGTCTACCTCTCCAATGCCGAAGGAATTCTAGAGAAGATCAACTTCAGACAGCTGCTCCCCCATAGCTTCGATACCCTATTTTAGATCGCGAATTAAAGCAGAGAGGATTTCACCTGACTCTTTAAGAAGTTCTCTCTCTTGATCACTCATTTCAAACTCAACCTTCTCCTCAATTCCACCACTTCCTACCACACAAGGAAGACCCATACATGTACCAGAAATTCCAAACTCTCCTTCTACCCGAACACTCAATGGGAGAACTTTTCTTTGATCACCTTCAAGGGACTTAATTAAAGAAGAAATAACCAGACCAATGGCCCAACTCGTGTAACCTTTCTTTTCTATAATTTGATAAGCGGCCTTTGTGACATTTTCATTAATCTCACAGCGTTCCTGCTCAGACATTTTTCTTCCCAACACTTGATTACCGATAATCTTCTTGCCGCCAATGCGAACTTCCGACCACAGAAGTACTTCACTATTACCGTGCTCACCCACTACATAGGCGTGGACCGATTTGGGATCAATATTATAGTATTGACCAACTAAAGAGCGAAAGCGGGAAGTATCAAGCATCGTTCCTGTTCCCATAATCTTACAATGGGGACGAGTACTGAGCTCCTGGGCCATATAAGTTAGGATATCCACTGGGTTGGTCGCCATAATGATAAGAGCGTTGGGGCAATAGCGATCAAGTTCTTCCATGATTGGCCTAAGCACGGCCACATTGCGACCCAAAAGTTCAAGACGAGTTTCTCCTGGCGCCTGGGAGACGCCGGCACTAATAATAATATAAGAGGCATCTTTGAGCTCACTAAACTCTCCTGCACGCACACTACAGCGCTCGGTATAGGCCTGGGCATGCATAAGATCCATCGCTTCCCCTTTGGCCAGTTCAGCATTCTTGTCGATGAGCACTAACTCAGAGGCCAGGCCTTCTTTAAAAACCGCAAACGCCGCCGCCATTCCCACATGTCCACATCCTACAATTCCAATTTTCTTGCCCATCACTCACCTCTTTATTTCTCGATTTGATCCCTTTTCTTATCTAAAAAATTGGAGCCCGTATAGAAAATACTGTATCCTAGTAGGGCCTTATCCATAATCGAAGGGGTCAACTATCTCAGATTCAGATTCTCTACTCCATCCCCACTTTGAACCTAGCAACGTCAAAGGTTTTCCTCCCAAGGCGGAGCGTTTTCTTCCTGAATGGTTTGCACAAAAGTTTTCCATATCCCTGATGAAGCTGATGGAGCTCAAAGGTCTTAAACTCGAACTCACCAGTCATCTACATAATGTAGAGCACCATCCCGAACTCCTTTCAAAATTTAAAGAAGTAATGGCCTTTGAAATTATTCAAGAAGTAAACTCAAAGAAATTAGGAGTACTCTATCTTGAACCCCACTTTCTAGGACTACTCTTACATAAAGTATTAGGTGGCGGGGATAGAGTCCCCTCTGCTCCTGCAAAGTTACCCTTGAGCAAAATAGAATCAAAGAGTTTAGAGACTGCCTTTGGGATATTTAACTTATCGCTTCGAGAAGGACTCAAGCGCTCCTTTCCCTTAAGAGAAATCGACTTTATTCAATTGCAGGGACCACTAGATGAATTTCAATTTCCCCAACACTTGAAGTCCTCTCAATATCTCAAAGAAGTATTTGCCTTCAAGTCACAACCGCACGGCAATCAAGTCGGGCTCACCCTCTTACTTGAGGCCAAGTTATTTAGTGAGTTTGGAAAATAGAGTAAGAACTTAGGACTAGGGGCAGTGCTATCATATTCGATGCGTCCCCCATGGGCCTTCATAATTTGACGACAGAAAATAAGGCCCAGCCCAGTCCCGCCCTGATCTTCTTTAGAGCTATAGTGCTCAAACATCTTCAGTTGAGTATCTGCACTAATAGGAGCTCCCGAATTACTCATCCCAATGATGATATTCTTGCCATCGGATTGATTCGTAAAGCGAATCTCACCATCTTCGATCCCCTGATCACGCATATATTCCATGGCATTTTTTATAAGGTTCAAGAAAACATGACCCATCAGGCTCTCATTGATATCCAATTCAACTCCGTAGAGATCTTGCGTCTCTAACCTTACCCTCATCCCTAAGAATGACTTACTGAGAAAGGTAAAAACCTTCTCCAACTGAATGGTCGGATTCACCCCGGGAGTCTTTAAAATATTATCAACACTGCCCCCACGAGAGAGGGTTTGCAGAAAATCAATGGTGTCATTGAGACGAATTAGACTCTCTTCCATCAAAGTGACGTAGCGTTTGCCATCAATTCTTTCGTGCGTAAATAAATCATTAAGGCGAGAAGTACAGATCTGCAAAGAATGTAGCGGGTTCTTCACTTCGTGAACAATCATCCCTGAAAACTCGCCAAGCATGGATTGTTTTTTTTGGGCCATGAGAAGATTATTGAGCCTGAGTTCTCGCTTGTGCAACCAAGACATAATAAGAGAGAGGACTAATACATATCCTACACCCTTCATATTCTGTAACAGTTCTGTATTGTATTGCTGAGGTAAGATTCTATGGACAATAAAATCTGTGCCCAAAATCCACACCAGTGAAATACTGAAACTCACTGCAAAAGTTTTTAAATGAATAAAGCCTTTGGCCCATTCCAAAATTCTCATTTCTTGATTTTAAACGAAACTAAAACGAAAAACTATTAGTTATATCAAGTTTTCTTGATTAATTTTTTGGATATGCGCAACAATTGTTTTGCGGGCATAAGGAATAAGCCTTTCATCAAGACCTTCATAGACCACGGCCAAGATCTCTTCTTCATTATGGCCTTGGCGCAGAAGCTCAATGATCTTCTGCTCACGTAGCTTGCGATGTTTGAGAGTCTTACTCAACTTATATGTTCCCCCAAGTGCTATACCATGGCTGGGAAAGCATACCTTGGGGTCGAGCTCAATCACCTTATTGAGAGAGTTAAAGTACTTGGCCATATCTCCCTCTTCCCCACCGATAACGACCGTCCCGATGGTTTGAATCAAATCTCCCACAAAGAACCAGTTCATGTTATCTGGGGCCAAGGCCAGTTGACCTTCATCGTGTCCAGGAACTTCATAAACCTTTAAAGGTGAACCCAAAGATGTCCCAACTTGATCCCCTTCCTTAAGGTAATGAAGCTGCATTTGGGAGAAGTAATCCTCTCCATGAACTTTCTCGATAAACCCTTGAGTCTTGCGACTCAAGAAAACCTTACTACCGTAGCGCTCTACCATCCAATTAAGGTGCTCATGGTGATCGGGATGATGATGGGAGATAAAAATATGATCAAAACCATAGTGATCGAGACTGCGACAAAGTTTTTCAAATTCATCGCGATCCTTTGGAGAAGGATCGACAATATAGCGATGTGGGGCATCTCCCACCAAGAAGCAATTGGTTCGATTGGCCGGTGGAAAGGTATGACTCAAAGGCATAAATTGCTTCACCCCTTTTACCGATTCAATCATAGGCACTTCATACTGCTCAATGGTTTCCAACTTAAAGTCTAGCGGACCACGAGTAGCTAAGTCTGCGGCCAAAGTGGAGATCATCTGCACCGTAGGAGGAACGGCCAATACCTCTCCACGATTATAGCGTTCAAATAACGCCACCGGATTTATCCACTCACTCTCCTTCGTCTCCCCTGTATCGACCTCAAAAGAAACTTCACCTCTTAAGGCCACAACGTAGAAGAAGGATTTAAAGCGATAAGGGTTAAACTCAGGGGTCACGGCCGTTCCCAAGAGATAAATCTCCAAGATATCTTGCTGGTGTTCTTCTAAGCTGTAACCTAGCTCCTCTTTCATCTCGCGATCCAAAGCGCTCCAATGAATATCCGTTATGGCCGAACCAAATTTTTCCGGGACGGCCTTGGGGTGAGCGCTATCTTCTTTATCCACTTTTCCGCCAGGAAAAGAAGTGTAGCCCGGAAAAACAGAGAGGTATTCTTGCCTTTTCATGGAGAAGCAAGTCTGATTCTTTAAAGAAATAAATACTGCTGAAACACTTTCTCTCACTTCTCTTCCTTTAGACGCTCTAACTCTAGGAAACCTTCACTGAGATCGAATCTCATTCGTTTATAATATTTGTTCAAGTAGAGAAAACCAAGATTGATATCAACTCCTCTTGAAAAATAGATCTGATGGGGGGGAAGGGCAGATAGCTCATCCGTGGCCTCAATACAACCCTCCACTTCCTTTTTTGATAAGTCCTTACGAAAATCACCGTAGACCTGGGAGCCAGTATCAATTCGTACCTGAAGAGAAGCACTCTGGGGACAATTGAACTCTAGAGCATCAAAGAAGCCTAGACCATTTCTTATAAGGGATCGCTTGACGTGCTTGTGTAGCTTCTCACTGGGAGGCGAGAGAACGACTCTCTTCTTCTCAAAGTCCCAAGTCCAAAGACCTCCAGATTTTTGAAAGAAATCAATCCCTAAAATTCCAATTTTCAAAAAGAAGGGGGAGGAACTTAGAG
>JBFHGF010000148.1:0-7715 GCA_041583335.1 Bacteriovoracaceae bacterium | reverse complement strand
TTAACTTCATTGCCCTGAGCATCTTTAGGGATAAACTTTAAAAGCCCAAATGTCTTATCTTTTACAAATTGAACACTTTTAAAGATAAACTCATTGGTTGAGATATGAATTAGATCCGGAAGATTCTTGTAGTCCACACCGTTAACTTTAAGTGTTTTAATTTTATTAATAAAGGGAACGCCCCACTTTCTCATTTTCACTTCAACTGAGTTGGAAAAGACCGGCATATACTTGTCATCTGTCTTGGCATAGAGGTAGAGGAAGTCCACCATACGCTTAAATTCTTTCTTGGTAAGATAGAAGCTTACCACTGGAGTTCCGATATCAAAATTCTCCCCAAAACCAAGAGGAAGGATTTTAAAGAGTTCTGAGGCGGTATAGTCATAGTCTTTAAAAAGACCCGTTCGCACGAGACCCGTAGTCGTAAAATAGAGGTCAACACTAGAGTCCTCTTTTTGAACTGAATCTAAAATACGAGAAGTGATATAAGTTCCCAACTCATTGTCCGCTCTAGAGTGACTGGGAAGATCTCTATCAACGGTGAGAATACTCTCCTGCGCTGCTGGTAGGCCTTGCTGAAAGAGAAGCTTATCGATTTGTTCAGTGTACTCATCCATTTTATCGGCCACAAAAGAGTCCTTACTGATCTCTTCGGTAATGATTACTTTGTGATCACCGTTATTAAGCTTTCCTTTAAAGGTCAGCTCTCCGTCTTTATAATGAAAGGGCAGAACCCCTAGTTCTTGGCCATAGAAGCCAGCTTGAGATATCAGAGTATCCCCAATTTGCTTGAGATAACTCTCATGGGTGTGACCAGCAATGATCACATCGATATCTTTAACCTTCTTGGCAATTTTCTCGTCTTCTTCTCCACCACCCTGAATAGAGAGGATAATGATCTTGGCCCCCTGAGCTTTAAGTTTGGCCGCTTCACTCTTTAATTCTTTATAGAGTTCACGCCACTTCTCCTTACTCTTCTTGTCGTCAAAACCAACAAAGGAGTACTGATCACGATAAGTAGCACTCACCTTACATCCATCAGGACCCAGTGCTCCAAGAAAACCAATTTTTAAAGGCCCCTCATCGGTTTCATATTCTTTGATCAAAGACTTGAGAATGACGTCTTTATGATGATCAGGAATATTAAAATTCGTCGAAACTAAGGGAACAGAGAACCCCGTCAAGGAATCGATCTGGCGAATCTTATCGATCATTTTATCAAATCCCACCATCCCTGCATCAAACTCATGATTACCAAGAGTGACTAGGTCATACTTTAAGTAATTAAAATATTCATATTCTGGAAAACTTGAAATATCGGAACGAGGGGCCAGCGCATGAAAGAGGGTTCCCGAATAGAAATCCCCTGCATCGATCAAGACCGTAAAGTCATCTCCCCCAGCAATTTGTGAGCGTCGAGTTTCACGAACCACAGTGGCCAAACGTGCATAATTACCACGCCTCTCAAGCGTATCGCCTTCTTTAACCAAAACCCCATCAAAGTAGCTATGGAGGTCATTGGTATGGAGGATGGTAAATTCAGCGGCCCTAGCGCTTATGAATAGAGAAGAGAAAAGAATCAGTGTCGATAGGAATAAGTTTTGTTTTTTCATAGCAGGACTTCTATCAAATAATGACGAAAAAGTCCTATACTGTGTAAAAATAAATTGAATTTACTGCGGGGGCGATAAGTGTGATCTTCGGGGGAAAAGACATAAAAAAAAGGCCTCTTTTTCAAGAGGCCTTCATAATCAAAAGATTGAATGGAGCTACGCGAGTCTAGTCGTCGTTCGCAAGTTTCTCAGCTCTTTCTTTCATTACTTTTTCAGCAATATTAGAAGGCGCTTCAGAATAACGAGCAAATTCCATTGTGTATGAAGCTTTACCAGCAGAGAATGAACGAAGATCATTTGAGTATCCGAACATTTCTGAAAGAGGTACTTCAGCGTTGATGATGACTTCACCATTTGGATCTGTTTCAGAACCTTGAATAAGACCACGTCTTGAAGAAAGATCTCCAATCACTGTCCCTTGGTATTCATCTGGAGTAGTAACTTCAACTTTCATGAAAGGCTCAAGAATCGCAGGATTTGCGTTCTTAATGGCCTTTCTCATCGCCTGACGAGCAGCAATACGGAAGGCCATATCAGAGGAGTCAACATCATGGTACTTACCGTCTTGTAGGAATACTTCACAGTTGATCACTGGGAAGGCCGCAAGAGGACCGTTGTCCATAACATCTTCGAAACCTTTCTCACAGGCACCGATAAATTCACCAGGAATCGATCCCCCTTTAATTTCATTGTGGAATTTAAAGATTTGATCTTCGGTATCTTTATTATCATCAAGAAGAGGCTTAAGCGTACCAACAACCTGACCAAATTGACCAGAACCACCGGTTTGCTTCTTGTGCGTGTATTCAAATGGAGTTTCCGTAGTAATGGTCTCACGGTAGTTAACCTGTGGAGCACCAACTTCTGGGTTACATCCGTATTCACGCTTAAGACGTTCAACATAAATTTCAAGGTGAAGCTCACCCATACCAGCGATACGAGTTTCCCCAGATTCCTCGTCAGTAAAGACGTGGAAAGTAGGATCTTCTTTCATGAAGCGTTGAAGACCTTTAGAAAGCTTTGCTTGTTCCCCTTTATCTTTAACTTTAATAGAAAGTTCGATAACAGGAATAGGTACGTGGATACCTTCACATGAGATGTCGGTATCATTATCGTTACCAACAAATGTATCCCCTGAAGCACAGTCAACACCAACAAGAGCGATGATATCCCCAGCGTGAGCTTCATCGATATTGGCACGGTCGTTAGACATCATTCGCACGATACGTCCGATACGAACTTTCTTCTTGGTACGTGTGTTGTAAACGGTATCACCTTTATTAAGGGTACCTTGATAAATACGAGTATAAGTAAGCTGACCAAATTGCTCATCAGTAATTTTAAAGGCCATCATTACGAGATTCTTTGCTGGATCTGGCTCAAGAGAGATTTTCACATCACCATCTTTTGTGTCTCTAACCGCTGATGGTTTTTCACACTCAAGTGGAGAAGGAAGGTAGCGAGTTACGGCCTCAAGAAGAGGTTGAACACCTTTGTTTTTGAAAGCAGATCCCATGAATACAGGAGTAAGAGCGAGAGTGTTAACTCCGGCCTTAATACACTTGTGAAGATCTTCTTCAGAAGGCTCATTACCTTCAAGATAGGCTTCCATCACATCGTCATCAAATTCAGCAACAGCATCAATCATTTCTGAGCGACACTCTTCCATTTGATCAACAAGATCAGCAGGACAATCTTCGATGCGAACGGTTTCACCGTTGTCACCATCAAAGTAGTAAGCTTTCTTTGTAATAAGATCTACAACACCATTGAACTGATCTTCTGCTCCAATTGGAATTTGCATAAGAACAGCGTTGTGTCCTAGTTTTTCTCTAAGGGCATCACGACCTTTAAAAGGGTTGGCACCCATACGGTCCATTTTGTTCATGAAAGCAAGACGTGGAACGCGGTAACGCTTCATCTGACGGTCAACAGTAATAGACTGAGACTGAACACCAGATACAGAACAAAGAACGAGGATAGCTCCATCAAGTACACGAAGTGAACGCTCTACCTCAACAGTGAAGTCAACGTGACCGGGAGTATCAATGATATTTACACGAGTATCTTTTTCAATCCCTGTAGCAAAAGTTGTCCCCTTACCTTCGAAACCACGCCACCATACAGTTGTCGCAGCAGAGGTAATAGTGATACCTTTTTCTTTTTCAAGTTCCATGTGGTCCATCGTGGCACCATCTCCACCACCACGAACGTCTTCGATTTTGTGGATTTCACCACAGTAAAAAAGGATCCTTTCCGTCAGAGTTGTTTTCCCTGAATCGATGTGGGCAGAAATCCCGATGTTTCTCGTTTTCGCCATTAATTTCATGCGTTTTTCTCCACTGTCTAAATGAACTGAAAAGCATTTTTCAGCCCAAAAATGTCGATATTAGCGTTATTAAGTATATTCTGAGGGATATTAGAGGTTTATCGGAGTATCGTCAACGAGACTCGAGAACTTTTTTGAAATATCCCCAAAAGTTTTTTGAAGTGCGCCATTTTCATCTCAGTCCCCTGTGCCTTCATCTTTTGAAACAAATCTTATTAACTCAGTAAACTCTATAAGAATCGGGAATTTACTCTGGACAGAGAAGTCATCTTCCCTTAAAAAACAACACTGCAATTTATGACATTTAATTCCTTAGGAGCATACCCGCCTATGAGAGCTAGAGGCTTTTCTAAAGATCTATCTAAAGAAGACTTATACGAGTCTGTTAAAACCTTGGTCGAAGCACAAGACAAACACCTCTTACTCGACCAGCAAAAACTATTCACCCTCTTCAGTATTGCTTTTCAATACCTCCTTTTCAAAAGCACAAAAGAGCCTGGTGCCTATATACTAAGAATTGAAGATTCCGCGTTGGCCGAGAAACTGGCCAAGAAATCGAAAGATCCCAGTACCCGAAGATTTCTTCAGTCACTAATGCTGCCCAGAAAATTCAAATACCAAAGGTCTACTTTCTTTCTCGACTTCTTCCATATTGGTTCTTGGTCCCTTACGGCCGATATTCCCCGCGATAAAATCAAAGGGGCCATTGTGGTTAAAAATACTTCTGATCGCCCAATGACAGAGATTGAGATGGAGGAAGAGGAAGCGCAAAACGATCCCATGGCCGCACTCCCAAAAGACTACTTCCTCACTTCTCTTACGGAGTTTGTTCCTAAGACGATAACCATTGCCTATGAGTGGGAAGAAGGCGAACACCTTCCTCTAACCTCTGTGCAATTTCCTTTTATCAAAAAAGAAAAGGAAAGAGTGGCGGGACTTACCCTTTCGCGAGATATCGATCTTGAAAAAATTGAGGAATAATTTTACAAATTCTATTTAGTTTTAAGTTCTTGTAATTCCATTATTCACTCATTATTTCAATACGTTACATTCTGTAATTATTACTCTGTTTGAGTTTCCTTTCAAAAACGCACTTGATCACAATGACTCAATGCGATATAGATAGGCTACAACAACAAAGGAATACGTTTAAGATGTACACAAGAGATATTGGCCCACAGACACTGCATAGAGAGCTTAATCGCTACCTCGACGGTACTGACCTGTCTCTATCTCAAGTGGCGAGAAACCTTGGAGTTTCCAAGGGGCATCTGTCGGAAATCAAAAATGGTAAAACAGACCCTGCCCTCAACACAGGTCTGCGTATCCTCAGGCTGTGCGGACTCGACTTAGAGGAACGTAAGGCCTGGGCCCATTTCTATAACCGAACCATCTCTGATGAATACCTTGAAGTCCACGCGGAAGTAGATGAGATCTACGGCCAAAAGCTCAATGAAAAGGCCTCCTTTCGTTTGGCCCATGATCAAGACTTCCTCAATGCCTATACCGATATTGTAAATAAATTCACCGAAGGCGTTGCTCTGGTAGAATTGAGAATTGAATACGGAAAGGATATTGAAAAGAAGCTCGATACCTTTGTGAATATTGGAATCTTAGAAAAGCTTGATACTGACCTTGGAAAAATCTATAAGGCCGGGGCCGTTAGCCCTATCGTATCCAAGAATGCCTCCTTCTATTTGATTCGTACCATCTTGGAACAACAGCATATCAATTTTCAAAATGGTGACTACGAAGGGATGAATAAATTCTTCTTCAACGATGTCGATGATGAAGGTGTTAAAGAGCTCGATCGCCTCATGGTAGAAACGATGGATAAGGCCGCAAGTATCATTCGCAAGCACCATAAACCGCGTACAGAAGGCGGAAACCGTTATATCTTCCAAGGGATGATGGGTAAGACCAAATCCTAAGTCTAAAAAAAATTCATAGGTTCACTTTCAAAAACGAAATTCTGCTCAGGCCATTGAAGTCTAAATAAATGGGCCTTAAGATCACCCCACTAAAGCATACCCTGCAAAGTTTAGGAAAAAAATTAGAGGATGCTGAAAAACTCTTTGGATAAAGAGTGTTAAGGCAAGAGAGGCCCTCTAATTTTTTTCCTAATATTCGAAAGCTCCCTCAATTAAGCTCATGTCAAAATTTACACATTTCTCTTTATAAAGATTATTTACACTTTAGATGCTTGAAATTAAAGTATACTAAAGCCAATAAAGAAGAACCACCTTATGAAAAAACTAATCTATATAGATGACGATGTCGATGCTTTGGATCTCTACCAAGATATCCTCAGCACTCACTTTCATGTCACCACTTGTTCGGATCCCGAAGAAGGGCTCGCGCTTGCTCGTAAGGAGAATTTTGACGCCGTTTTGCTCGATATATACTTTCCTGCAACGACAGGCTTTGACCTCTTGTTAAAATTGAGATCCATGGCCCACTATCGCACCATCCCTCTTTTCTTTATTAGCTCCGAAAATACCCTCCACAATCGCCTCAAAGCGCTCAAGATGGGCTCAGAAGACTTTATCAACCGCTTTATGGACCCCAATGAAGTGGTGGCGCGAATTAAGATGAGGGTGGAGAAGAACCAACAGGAACAGGCCACCGGCCAATCGGTGCAAGATCCGGCCATCTACAGTGTTGGTGATCTCGAACTTGACCAGGACAACCTCGTCGTTCGCTGCAAAGATAAGGTTATCCCCCTAACCCAAATTGAATATAAGATTATCTATATTTTGCTTAAGCAGTTTATCAGTGATCCCTCCCAAGTTCTTCCCAAGGAGGAGCTCATCCAATTTGTGTGGCCCATGGACCCAGAGAGTGTTTTTCCCCGCACCTTGAGTACCCACCTCACAAACCTACGCAAGAAGCTCGACAGTGATCAAGTGAAGATCGCCTCCATCCGCCAAAATGGCTTTCGTCTAAAGCTACGCTAATTCCCAAGGGCCATCCTTGCAGTGAAGGAAGGGCCTTGGTTCCATTTCTTAGTTTAGAGATAAGTGTTTATAACTTAGAGAAGTGTTCTTGTGATAGGAGCCTATTCAGGCCACTCTAAATGGGGTTGGTAGTGGTGGGACAGTGGGATAAACTAGTGTCTGTATTGAACCAAGGCCATTATTTCCTTTTACCAACCTGCTGCCTTACTAATAAGCAACCTTCGTGCCAAAAATGTTTAAAGTTTTGACATGTGTCAAAAAACGATAAATCAGTAAGTTACAGCTAAGTTGTAAAGAGTACCCTAGTGGCAAGCTTGCACTCTGAGGTCAAAGTGCCCCTATAGGCCGGTGGCATCAGATCACGAATGTAAGAAGATTTAAAAACTACGGCCACGCTATTTTCAATTTGAAATAAATTCAGTACTTTATTGTTAATCAAATTTTAAAATTATTGGAGAATCGGCGTGAAAGTAAAAGAAATGCGCGAGCTAGTAAGTTCACTACAAAATGAAGGTCAAAATAAGAAAGCAGTTGAATTTGTTGCTGATACTAAGAAATACTTTGCCGAAGATATCAAGGCCGGCGTCGACACCATGACTTTTACTCTATCCCGTAACAACTTCCATGGCCTCAGCATTGATGCTCTGGCCGATGCCCTAAAAATGGCCGGTGGTGATCTTGATGTTGAAGTTCAAGTGGGAGCAAATAAGAAAGTGGTTACTACTACTTTCAATGGTGCTAGCTCACTAGAGCTCGTTGCCGAATAAGTCTAATTCACAAATCGACTTAATACCTTTTCAAGTTTAGGCCATAGTT
>JBFHGF010000147.1:0-7725 GCA_041583335.1 Bacteriovoracaceae bacterium | reverse complement strand
GATTTCACCACGGCCAAGAATATGCGGCTGACCGTTAATAATTGCTATGATCCTAAAGAGATGTCGCTATGGGATTACTCTACAGAAGAAGAACTGCAAATAGGGTTAGAGATTATACGCCAATCGAGCTCGATTCAACTACAGAGAATCGTGCGCTCTCTTTTGGGAATAGCCCATGACTTGCCGGCCTTAGAGAAGGCCGTCTTGATGGATGCCTTATCTGAAAAGCTTAGCAAGGACCCTCTGGCATAACCTCACTATGTCCTCTCAGAAAAGAAGCCCCTTCCTCAAATACATAGGGTAGAGCACTAAAGGAATAGATCTTACCCATAAGCTGAATATTCCAATAGAGGATATTTTCCTTCTTTTGATAATTTGTAATGACTGTCGGAGCTTCGGTGCTTGGGTCTTTTATATAGAGCTCTTTGTCATTTACTTTCCAAACCCAAGTTTTAAGCTTCCCCTTTTCAAATTGAAATTGAAAAGAGAGTCCCTCCCTTTGTGCACAGAAAGTTTTTGCTCCAAGGGAGTAGGGAAAGGTTTTTGATTCACTAAAATCATCATAGTAGCGGGAGGCCGCACTCAGGCCTTGTTTTGCATATTCAGCTCTCTCCATAGAGCGAGCGACTCTTTGGTAGCTGATGAATTGCATAGAGCATAGGGCGAGCAGAAGGTAATATAACCTTGAATAAAATAATCTGTTATTGTGGGCCTTTGAGTTGGATTTCATAGCTCTATTATAACCTTGAAAAGCAATTCGGTAAGGGGGTAGAATGAAGAAGACAGAAAGATTGGGGTTGTATTGAAGTCAAAGCTCTATTGGGGAGTTCTCCCTCTTATCATTTTAATGGGAATCAATTTAGCTCTCACATTATCGATGGGAGGAGAGGCCGAAGGGCTGATCGAAAAGAGTTTTCAGTTACGCTCCCACATCCTTGGTGTTCATCGTAAGTTGAATGCTTACCTTGGCCAGGGAACCCCTTTAGATAAGCTTAGAGATAATTCTATAAAGGGAAAATTTCCCAGTTACGAGTACTGTAGCTTTAATCGCAAGGACCACTTGGTGATTTTCTTTGGAAAAGAGAACTACTTTATGGCCCAGGCCAGTGGAAGTATTCCCTTTCATGTAAAAGACTTTCGCTACTGGATTACAGAGCAGGGAAGCTATGAATTCAAAGATAGAACCATCTTCTTAAAGAAACAAGAAAGTGAAGAAGTGAAGAAGCTCTTCTTAGTGGATAGAGAAGATAATTGGGCGCTCTATGCTTATGGAGAAATCCTTATGCCTAGGCGCCATTGTTCAGATATCCAATTGCATTTGCTGCAAGAGCTGGCCAAGGTTGGTAACTAGTTACCAACCTTAGTACAAACCGGTTGTCCATAAGCAATCCCAATCATAACCGTTTGCCATGGGCACATGAACTTTCCAAAGCGGGTGTAGCAGTTTCCACCATCAATACAAACATTCTGATTGGCACGCAGATTCTTACCATAGATTTGTCCAACCGCAACAGAGTCTTTGTAAGCATTAGTGGCAATCCTTTGACCAAAGACTTTTGTTGTACCTTGAATTTCAGGTGCCTTAACCATTCTATCTGCGAGAACATCTCTGTTTGCCACTACATCGAAAAGGGATCGAACCCGTTGATTACCCACAACGACTTCAGCGGTTAGTCTTCCTGTAAGATAGATATCTTTACAGTAGGAAGCGGTTGTAGAAGCACCACTATACATTGATGCTGTTGAACAATTAACTGGGTGGCATCGACACATTGCGTTTACAGGGTCCCAATCACATTTCGTATCGGAGTTGCTTGATCTATAGAAGCGCATTTTTTTGCAGGCCCACATCTCAATGGTATCCTTTGGCTTGTGTTGAGCATACTCTAAGATATTAGATAGGATCTCTTGAATCTTATCATCATTATAAGCTTCACCATAAACCATTGTTTTTACCCAGGCCTTAGTGGGGACCTCACGCTCTTGATCCACTGTACTTAGCCTCATGTCAGCAATCTCTGTTCCCTGTCCAAGAATGCGAATAGGACGGTAACTATCTCCAGGGTTACCATCACCAATAATGGTTCTGGCATTTCCTGGTGCTTGGTTTCCTGAGCCATTCATAATGTGGATGGCCCCTGTGTTACGTACAATTGTGGTGTATTTTCCACTGCCCATGCCATCATAGAAGTCAACGCGTCCAGTTTGGTTAACTCGAAAGACCATATCTGTACCTTCTAGGATTCTAAATGGCTCAGAGGTAGACTCATTGAATTGGATTTTCCCATTGGAGCCTCGTGCATTATTCATTTCAATACGAGAGGAGTTAGCACTAGTGGTATCAAAAATTACACGATCATTACCTGTCGCTGATGTGACTTTGAGAAGGTAGCTCTCTGTGTTGTCGATAGAAGTATCAGGCCCCATATTGACCCGACCCTTAAAGAGCGCCTCGGTCTCACTTCGGAATTGGCGATTCACTTGAGCATCGCGCCCCACAAGAAGATCGTTCTGGGCCGAAACATTACCCTTCGTTACAGGAGAGGGAATTACTGGCGAGATAGTCGAAGTGTCTCCCACAAAAATATTTCCGTCATCTTGGGTATCACCTTTAATGAGAACATTTCCCACACCTGGAGGTACTTCGGTCACATCCCCCCCGACTTGGAATCCCCCTTGAACGAGGGAGTTTCCGTCTTGCCCATCCACGGTAAAGGCCGTCATTGACCACAGGTCAGCTGGAGATTCAGCCGCTTTAAAAGGTGAGGTTCTGATTTTTATATTGGTACATCTTCCGGTGGCCATATCGAGGTGGCCATCGAGAAGAGAGCAGTAGGTATCGGACATAATTTCATCATAGGCATAGCAGCTTACGATTTTATTGGCCGCATTAACCCTTACGTTAACTTTATAAAAACGAGGAACTTTGTACTGTCCATAGAGAGAGCGCTTGGCCTTGAGCTCGCGGGCTTCATCACTTCCTAGGGATTCATAAGAAGCAGGGTTACCACGTCTGAAGTCTACATGAAGAACAACGGTTCCCCAGAAGTCACCAGTTCCTGGAATTGCTGTTTTACTGGCATTGTCGTAATTGGTAGGGTCACTGTACTTATTATCAACACTGGTCTTGAGAAAACCTGCATATTCAATGGCCTTTACATAGACGGTGTTGGAACCTGAACCATAGATTCCGGCATCGGCTCCATCGTAGGCCTGAACGGCGATATTCCATTTGGCCGCATCTGTTCCAACTTCGGGGTTATTCCCACGATAAATAGCATTGGTAGGAAGAGGTTGAAAGGCCCCCCCAGTATTGGCATTAGGTGAAGTTCCTTGGATGACTCCAAGGGTACGCTCACATGAAGTCGTATCGTGGAGGGCATCCATGATTTGCGAGTCAAGGGTGATGAGATTCACTTGCTGACTCAAACGTTTTTCCGTCTTGGCCGAGTTTTGCATCAGCTGACTAACTCCGAGGGAGAGTACTCCGAGCATACCCGCGGCAACCATGATTTCTGCTAGGGAGAAACCTTTTTGATTGCTCGTCACGAGCTGAGTGAGAAGTTGAGAGAAAGTAGAGTTGCCTTTGAGTTTTCTGCTCACGTGCTAGTCCTTATTTTATGTAAAAACATAGAGTTCACATTATAATAAGTTAGAAATGCTGTAGCGCGAAATTATTTAATAAAATGGAAATAAGTGCCTAATTTTATATGTATTAGTTGACCATAAAAAGGGTACTTAGCCAGAGATAATAGGCGATTTTTCAGATTGGAAGCTACTGGGGCGAGCTTTCCTTGAGGATAAGGTCTCTCTTTTCTAAGTAGTCACTATTGCGTGGGTAGAGCTTGAGGAGTTCGGCATTGAGTTTCTGGGCGAGCTCCATTTGGTTGGTGCTGTAATAGATATTAAATAGAGTTTCCAGATGCTCTCGCAGGGTAAGTTTTTCTGCGTTGGCCGCAGAGTCTATGATTTCGATGGCCTGCTCATTCTTTATATTGAGGGATAGGGATTGCTTGGCCAAATCTTGCGCCTTATTGAATTCCTTAAGAAAGAAGTAAATTTTCGCCAAGGGTACCAATTGCTGTTCGGTAGGATAAATAAGCCTGCGCTCGAGTAGTCCCACCACGCGTTCGGCCGACTTTTGATTGGGGTCTTTGAAGAAGAGGTCAATTAAAGCATCAAAGGCACCTAAGTTATAAGGGTCAGAGGCCAATACTTCGAGAAAGTAAGTGGCGGCTTCATTGAGGTGGCCATTATCCTTATAGAGGTTTCCAAGCGAAATAAGGAGGGGTGAGGAGAGCTGGGCCTTGGGAGTAGAGCTGGCCAAAAAGGATTTGGGATCTTTCCAACGGCCGACTTGCTTGATGGACAGTAGAGATAGGAGAGCGATCACAACGAGAACGATCATATCAGGGCCCAGAAATTGAGCATTTTTTAAGCGATCTTTGAGTGAGAAAATTCCACGAACGAGTAAGAGGGCATAGGGAAAGAGAGATAGGTAGAGGTAGCGATCAGATACCGTGCTCAGGTTATGGAAGTCGTGGTGGATGATTCCTAAATTGGGTAAGAGAAAAATAATAAAGAGCAGAAGGAGCAGTCCCATT
The DNA here is from genome assembly GCA_041583335.1 of Bacteriovoracaceae bacterium. Classification (GTDB taxonomy): domain Bacteria; phylum Bdellovibrionota; class Bacteriovoracia; order Bacteriovoracales; family Bacteriovoracaceae. Next base: position 3,121 of record JBFHGF010000147.1, on the reverse strand, counting down.
TGGCGACTTTTCTTACCCAGGATAAAGGCCATAAACGTCAGAATCATCATAAGGCCCGCGTAAAAGGCATGATTTGTTTGAAAGTCTTCTTTGAGGAAGTTGAGAGTAAGAGGGTTAATTTGGTAGTCAAAGAAGAGCTGAAAGGGCAGGACGGTGTTAATGGTGTACTGGCCAAGACTGGTGAAGATAAGCTCCAGATAAACCTTTAGAGAAACGATAGCAAAACTCTTACTTAGAATATTACTTTGATGCATGAGGAAGGTGAGCACGAGAAAGAGCACAAGTAAGGCACTAGAGATAATAAAGTTCTTATCTCTTCTGAGGGCCAAAATCTCGGGAACTGTATTGCCTTTGAGGGCGAGAAAGAAAGGGTAAGTTAGTACCATGGCAATCATTGGGGGATAGGTAAAGATAATCATGAAAGTGCAGATATAACTTAAAATGAGTTGGCCTGATTTTTGCTCACTATGTTCAGACAAATGGGTATAGGAGAGGAAGAAGTTCAAGCTTAAGAGAGCAAAACTGCCTCCAAGCAAAGTTCTCATGGATGATATCCAAACCACCGCCTCCACTTGAACGGGATGCAAGAGAAAAATAATCGCAATCAGATAAGGAGCGGCTTCACCAAGCCTGTCTTGAGAGAAGTACTGTTTGCTTATTTTCCAAATCAAATAACCATTAAAGGAATGGAGAGCAATATTGATGAGTCGGAAAATAAAAGTTTGCTTCGCTCCAAAGAGTGTAATGATGCCCTTCCAGATCAGAAAGGGGATAGGTGTTAAACTATGAGTGAAGTAATAGAAGACAGAATCTTTCATAAAGGGATTATTAAAGATCTGTACTCCATCATCGAAGATAAAGGGAAGGTAAGATAGTCCACGGGCATAGATAAAGAAACTCAGGGTAAAGAAGAGCGTATAAGGATGAATCCAGAGTTTCTTTAAAAAATCAAAGTAGGGTGAACCTTTCTTATCGATCACTATTCCTTGGTTTTATCCGTGGGATTTACAATCATGTCGAGTTTCTGAGTGGCCGCTTTAAAGAGACGATTTCCTGCGAGATCAAGAAGGCGACCATTAAGAAAGAACATAGGGGGCTTTCTCTCTGGAATAAATTCTAGTGCTTTCTGAGAGTAGATAAGAGATGTGTGCAGGTCACTTTTTCGATCTTTGCTACAGCTACTTATTTTAATAATTTCTTCATCTGAATATTTGAGTGTTTTCAAGATGTCATGAATCAGTTTTTCAGCAGCAACGATATTCTTTGGATCTAGAGTTACCAGATCTTTTCCATAATCTAAGAGAGTGGTGTGGAAGCGCCAAAAAGCATTTGATCCTTTTGCTTCTTTCACACACAGGGCGGAGAGGTTGAAGAATTGAGAAGTACTCCAAAGATCTTCCGTATAGGGGATAAAGGAAATTTTGATTTGATGAAGGCTATACTTCTTCACCAGTTGACCGATGTCTTCCTTAATTATTTGGGAGTTTATATCATCGTAATTTCCTATCCAGATGAGATGGTTTTTGGCATTGTCATCACCATAGGATTGGATGGTAGGCACATTAAACCAATTGTCGGGGAGCTGGGGATAGTCTGGGAGGGTTAGGTTCTCTTTGAGATAAATACTACTCAGGTTGTTGTTGTAAAAAGCCTCGACTTGATTGGAGACAATTTTTACAAAGAGGTTTCTCTTTATATCTTCGGGATCGTGACCCTTGGGGAATTTGGCCTTATTTTGATTGTAGATCGCCTCAACTTGTTCCTCTATTGCTTTGGAATCCTTTACCGGATTGAGAATTTCGACACTCCTAGGGTCAATATCTTTTCCTTCATTTGTCATCTTGGTGAGGTGGTAGCTGATGATATATTCTTTAAGGATTTGATTAATCTTATGGTGTGCGAGTATTTGCTCATTTTTAATTTTCTTTTGAATACGTGGGGGAAGTTTTGAGAAAGGAAATTTTTGATCGTTATAGGTCATGATCTCCTTTTCTTCGATATCATCTCCCAGCGATTCAATTTTAACGGTGTCTTGTAAGAAAATATTTTCTGATTTTTCCTGAATATGGGCAATGTGATAGACGAAGTAGGCGATGGCCACGATGGTGATAAAGGCCAATCCAAGGGTTTCTTTTTTGCTCATAAAAATCTTCCTAAATTGTGAGTTCTCCTTATTTTAAACGATGCTGTTGTTCTGGGTAACTTTAGGAAAAAAGCACCATATTTCAGATATTTAAGAATGGAAGAGTTGGTGATAGTTTTTCTCAACTATTTGAGAGAGTGCCTCTAGCGTGAGTTGAGTTTGAGAGGAGTTCACATAGGCTTGATAAATCTCTCTTATGGGTCTTTTTGTGTCGTCACTTTCAAAGAAGAGCCGATCTTGAGGGATTTGATCAAGGAATTGATGGATGCGACTTTGGGGGCGTAGAAAGTTTTGGCCAAGAGAGAAGTAGAGGTTGCTCTGATCTTTCATTCTTTTGAATTCTTCAGCAGAGCTGTTGAAGTCATGGAGGATAAAGACCTTATCCCTATCCTTGAGAGGGGAGATTATGGGGAGAAGATCATTCCAAGCGCGCACGCAGTGGATGAAGCAAACCTTTAGAGGAGATTGGGCGAAGAAGTCCATTTGGTATTGAAACCATTTGAGTTGTTCAGAGTAATCAGCTCCTTTTACACGATCGAGTCCACATTCTCCAAAGGCAATGACTTTTGGCCAAGCAAGGGCCCTCTCTAGTGAGATCTGGGCCTCATTCGAATCTTTAAAGCTAAGATACCAAGGGTGCAAACCTACACTATAGAAAACATGCTCACGAATTGGAGGAGCTTGTTCGAATTGATAAAGGGAACAAAGCGAGAGGATTCCGTCTTGTGGGCAGTGGGTGTGGATGTCTATAAAAGTGAGCTCATCCATAGGGCCTATCCCTGGGTGTATTTCTTAAGAAGTTTGATGGCCTCAGAGGCCGCAGCGAAACCAAAGCTTGCGGTGGCAAAGCTGACGGTTCCCATTCCCTCGGAACAATCGAGCTTGGCCTGAGTCTTGTCTTCGAGAGCATCTTTGAAGCAGACTTCACCGTCTTTTCCCGGATACACGGCCCGCTCAGTGCTATAGACACAAGAGATT
>JBFHGF010000146.1:0-7734 GCA_041583335.1 Bacteriovoracaceae bacterium | reverse complement strand
TCTTTTTTCACTAGCTATCTACAGATATTAACTTGATTTAGTAGCTTCGACTAGAGATGATAGGCGCTAAAGAGTGATCTTTAGACTCAAGTATAAAGGTATATACTATGAATATCATTGATTTAATTAAAGAAGGTGGCTTCATCATGGCCCCTCTTCTTATCTGTTCTTTTATAGCATGGGCCGTTTTCTTTGAAAGGCTCTATTTCATACGTCAATTTAGAAGGGAGTTTGCTCGTTTAGTAGATAAAGCAGAGACCTTGATACAATCTCAAAAACTCGATGAGGCTAAAGGTCTGGCCCATAATGTTTCTCCACTCATTGGAAAGACCTACCTTGTGGTCTTTGAAGATCGGGAGATGAAGTTAGAGAATTGGCAGTTCAAGATGTCCCGTCGACTTAAAGAAACGCAAATGGGGATGAAGCGCTATTTGTGGATCCTAGGAACCATTGGAAGTTCAGCCCCCTTTATTGGTCTCTTTGGAACTGTTGTGGGGATTATCAAATCTTTTGAAAGTATTTCAGCTTCGGGAAAGTCGGGCTTTGCTGTGGTGGCCGGTGGTCTGGGTGAAGCCTTGATTGCGACAGCTTCTGGAATTATCGTGGCCGTCGTGGCCGTTATCTTCTATAACTTTTTTCAAAATCGTTTAAGTGAACTTTCAACTGAAGTTAAGAATGGATTAGAAGACCTTAGGGAGTTGATCTAATGTCTATGAACTTTGGAGATGATGACGGAGAAGAGAAAATTATTGCGGATATCAATATGACTCCGTTGATTGATATTATGCTTGTTCTTCTCATTCTCTTTATGGTGACCTCCAGTATGTCATTGGAGAGTGGTCTCGATGTGGAGTTACCTCAAATTTCTGGAGGTACAGAAGCAAAAGAGGGAAGTGCTGTTATTATTTCACTAGATGAGCAGGGGAGCCTTTCTGTCCAAGGCCAAGCCTCTGATATGAGCCGCCTAAGAGAAGATCTTATCAATGCTATTAAAGAAGCAGGCACTGGCCTTGTCATTTTAGAAGGGGACAAGGCCTCAAAGTTAGGCAGTGCTGTCGTTATTATGGATATTGCCAAAGCGGCTGGGGCTACTAAGTTTGCTATTGCGGCCGAAGCCGAAGGAAACTAGAAGTCTAGACCGTCCAATCCATCAAAGTCATCATCACCACCTTCATCTTGCTGTTTAGGTGCGGCCACCATAGGTGCTGGGATATCCGGTTCAATAGACTTGATAAACTCACGCAACAGGGTTCTTTCACCTTCCTTGAGAAAAGTAAACTTGGCCACAGTTCTGTATTCAACTTTACGGTTGGAAATAATACGGGAGCTGATATTAAAGGGGCGACAAAAGCTAACAATCGCATTGAGTACAAATCGTTTGGGGATTTGAAATTCAATGACAATAGATTGCCCTTCCATAAATTTCTTTTCGGAGAAGAAGTAGAGGCCACTCATCGAAAGCTCACTGAGGATGGATACACCACGGCTTATACGCTCGGCCTTAATATTTTGACTTCCTCTTTGAATGATTTTCTTTGCTCCTCCTTGTGGGGAGGCCGTTGGTGAAGTAGGGGTTTGAGCTGAATCATCTCCACCACCCATCGCCGCGGCCATAGCAGCTTCTAGGTCATCTCCGCTCTCTTCTGAGTCGCCAGATTCTCCTATTTCATCACCACCCATTGCGGCCGCCATGGCCGCTTCGAGGTCGTCGCCTGATTCGCTTCCACCTGCGTCTTCACCGCCACCCATGGCCGCGGCCATAGCAGCTTCGAGATCATCTCCAGATTCACTTGTCGACTCTGCGTTTTCCGTACCGGCACCGCCATCGATGAGTTGTAGGCCGGCCTTTTGCTCAAGGGGACCACTATAGGCGTACTCATTTCTAATTTCTTGAATATCTTGAGGAGATAGATTTTTTCCATCCGTATTGTGGGCCAAGTGTTGTTGAATAACACTTTCCACTTCATCGCGCAGGCTCCAAATCTTGAGACCAATTCTCTTTATTAAAACAGGATCATTTGAATTACCGTGAATCAATGCTTTCTCCTTCCCTCGGGTAGTGCTTATCGATATAGCCGCACAACATCATTTTCATTCTAGCAAATGTAAGAATCAAGCCCAAGTGAGACTACTTTTACCTAGGGAAGGTTTTGCCCTCATAGTTAAAAATGACTCAGGGTGGCTAAAATAGACGAATGCTAATGTAAGAATGTCAGAGTGGGGTAGTCGGATAATCCCCTCATTGAATAAACCAGGGAGGGTTTAATGATCCACAGTTTCAGGATGAAAGGTTATGTATTGGCCGCGACCAGCTGTTTTACGATTTCAAGTTTGGCCTCTATCGATCACCCCCATCGTCCTGGTGAGCTGATGATTAAGCTGAGAGATCCTGCCGTGAAAATGTTGAATTTAAAGGCGCTAGGGGTTTATTTTCAAGAACCTCTGTCGAAACGTTCAGGGACTTTTCTAGTGAAGTTCAATCAGAAATCAGTATCCCTTGAAGAGATGATGAAAACCATTGGTAGGGATCCCAATGTTGATGTGGTGGAGCCCAATTATATTTATTCCATTGAAAAGCCACTTGAAGGAAAGTTCTTATATCGTAATCAATTTGTCAGTGCGTCCCAAGCGCCGTCAGATCCTCTCTTTGGTCAGTTGTGGGGGCTTGATAATACTGGGGCAAATGAGCCCAATGCCTCCCGTCAAGGAAGGGCAGGAGCTGATATCTCCGCCTATGAAGCTTGGGATATCACCAAAGGGTCACGCCAAATTAAGATTGCTGTGATCGACACTGGAGTTGATTACAACCACTCCGATTTAAAAGAAAATATTTGGGTCAATATTGTTGAGCAACTGGGAACACCAGGTGTAGATGACGACGGCAATGGTTATATAGATGATATTCATGGGTATGACTTTGCCAATGATGATGGTGACCCTCTTGATGGTCATGGCCATGGAACTCATTGTGCGGGAACCATTGGGGCGATTCATGATAATACAATTGGAGTGGCCGGAGTTATGGGCAATGTCGAAATTGTGGCCATTAAGTTCCTCTCCGATCAAGGATCAGGAGATTCGGCCAATGCCATCAAAGCAATTGACTATGCAACCTCATTGAATGTGGATCTCATGAGTAACTCTTGGGGTGGTGGAGCCTATTCTCAGCTCTTGGAAGAAGCGATTCAAAGGGCCTCGGATGCGGGAATTATTTTTACTGCTGCTGCAGGAAATAGTGGAGACGATAATGATGCTGTCGCTCACTATCCGGCCAATTACACTGTACCCAATGTGGTCTCCGTCGCTGCCCATACTGCTCAAGATGAATTGGCGAACTTTAGCTGTTATGGGAAAGAAAGCGTTGATATCGCAGCTCCTGGGCAAGGGATCTTGTCGACAATGACGAAAGGATCCTATGGCGTTCTATCGGGGACATCAATGGCGACTCCTCATGTCTCTGGTGCACTTGGTTTATTACTTTCGGTAGAGGGGAGAATGCCCCATGATGAAATGATGGAGAGGCTCAGAGAGACTTCTGTTCCTGTTGTGAGTTACCGTGGAAAAGTGAATCGTGGGGGGAGGCTCAATGCTTTTAATCTTGTTACGGATACTCGCCCTGTAAGAGTTGAGCCTGATCAAAACGCTTGGCAAACTTTAGACCTGGATCAACCATGGGAGACAAGTCATCCCTATGGTGTCAACCTCTCAGAAGCGAAGAGCTTTAAAGTTCCCGGTGCAAAGTTTATTCGCTTAATAGTAAAGCAATTGGACCTTGAGAACTTTTATGACTATTTACAAATCTCAGATGCAGCCGGAAATACGGTAGGTCAGTTGACGGGATCTATGAATCAGGTATTGAGTGACTATGTTGAAGGGGATGAGATTAATCTTCTCTTTAGGTCAGATCGTTCGATTACCAATTGGGGATTTGTTATTGAACAAATTCAATGGCAGTAATTAGATAATACCCTGATGGTTTGAAAAATCTTGATAATCTATAATGAGGGACTCACAGATGTCCCTTATTTCTTTTAGTATTTTTTGGGCGCCAATGAGGTTTTCCCTTTTTCCGAGCAACTCCAACTCCATACACTTCTCTCTGCCTTTGTAGCAAAATAAAGTAGTGAATGTTCCTTTGAGCGAGTGGGCCTTAAGTGCCAAGCTCTGGTAATCCTTTAGATCAATTGATTCTTGAAGCATGGAGATATCTTCATTGTACTTATTAAAGAATTGATCAAACATATTTTCAATAATATATAAATCCTCAGAAAAGTGGTTGAGGAGAGCTTCTAAGTCAAAGGAGTTGTAATTCTTGTGATTTCTTCGTTGCTCCAATTTGGCATGAATCAATTCATTTGGACTAAGGCGATTCTCTACTTTTGACTGAAGTCCCATCATTTTATCTTTAAGACCTTTTCCTATCATTGACTCTGACAGGACTTGATGAGAGTAGCGCTCTATAACGGATACCAGAATATTGTTATTGATCGGCTTGGCCATGAAGTCATCCATCCCTGCTTCAAAGCAACGCTCTCGATCTTCTTGGAGAACATTGGCCGTGACAGCAATAATGGCCGGACGATGATTGATTTTATTTTCTTTGTGATAAGAGATGATGTTTTTTGAAGAGGTGATACCGTCCATAATAGGCATTTGGATGTCCATAAAAATGAGATCATACTTCTTCTCTTTACTCATCTCGAATGCCTCAACTCCATTGGTCGCAATATCAGGGTAGATATGATTCTTATTGAGAAGGCTGATTAAAAGTTTTCGATTAACTCCATTATCTTCAGCAATAAGAACATTGAGGTTAATGGTTTTGGAGAGGTGTCCGGCGCTATCACTTCTATATTCTCCATGATGAGGGGCCAACTTAACTTGCAGTGCCTTAAGTGAGAAAGTAAAGATTGAACCTGAGCCCACTTTACTTTCGACTTTAATGTCACCACCAATGAGGTCAAGAATTCTCTTACAGATAACTAGACCAAGACCTGTTCCACCATACTTACGGGTACGGCCATCATCGATTTGAGAAAAAGGACGAAAGAGTCGCTCCATTTTCTTCTCTTCAATTCCAATACCGCTATCTTCAACGATGAAGTTTAAAGTATCTTTCTTTGCGGATTTCTCCACAATAACTTTTACAAATCCATGATCCGTAAATTTAATGGCATTAGCGACTAAGTTGATAAGAACTTGTTTAAGGCGATTTTCATCCGTGAGGATCCCTTGGGGGACATCGGAATCAATGCTGTACGTGAGTTTAATTCCCTTTTCATTCGCCATATGAAAGAAGAGGTGGGTTACTTCATCCAGAGTATGTTTTAAGTTAAAAGGTCTTTTTACAATTTCAAGCTCATTCGTTTCTATTTTTGAATAGTCAATAACATCGGATAGGATGATATTGAGATTCTCTGCTGAGTCTTTAATGATATCCAAAAGCTCTCTTTGCTCATTGTTAATCCTTGAGTCGAGCACGAGATTTGTCATACCCAAGATACCATTGAGAGGAGTTCTAATTTCGTGGCTTATATTGGCCCAGAAGACATCTTTCGTTTTGTTGGCAAGCTTCGCTCGGTTTTCACTGCGAATAAGTTCTTGCTGAGATTCGTTATTTAGCTTTTCGTAATGCCAAGTAATATAAGAGATAAGTACAAAGATTGAAATGAGGGTAATTCCGGAGTGGACGATGACGGTTTTATCTTTGAGAATTGGATAGGGGTAAGTATGTCCATTGAGATCCAAGTAGAGAAAGACCAAGAGCATAACTATTCCGGACAGCGAAAGGGCCGCCCCTCTTTTTGAACCAGTAAAGTAAAAAGATAAAATGGGGATAAGGATAAAGAGCATGGCCTGGCTACTTCCAATTCCTCCTCTGATATAAGTGAGGAAGGGGGTCGCGATGATGGCCACTAGAGGAAGGGAGATAGAATACCTGCGATAATTCCCTGAATACTTTATGAGGTAGGGCAGAAGTATGAGGACCACGCAAAGAGTGATGGCCAAGTAAGGAATCGTATCTGTGATCAAAAAGCGGTTTATAGATGCAATGAAGAGCAGGACTGAAGAAAAGAAGCATGTATTGATAAATACCAATGCTTTAGCATTTTCACTTCCACTAAGAGGCATCCCATCTTTTAGGAAGCTGTCGGCAATTTGGTCGAGGAGTTGTTTCATCATTTCTATAAACTATTCGGAAATTAACGGGATTTCCTAAGCTTAAAGACGGTAAAACGCAAAAAGGCCAATCTTTGAATTAGCGATTGGCCTATATAGTATGAAAATGCTCGGCTATTACGAATTAAGCTTCGAAAAGGTGGCGATATTTTCTAAGGAACTTAGAAAGTGAACCAACTTTATCAAGTGTTCTAATCGCGCTTGTAGAAAGTCTTAATTTAATAGTCTTACCAGTTTCAGGATCAAAAACTCTCTTCGTCTGAAGGTTTGGTTTTTGAGTCATTTTAGATTTGTTGTTTGCGTGAGAAACTTTGTTCCCTACGAGTCTTCTTTTTCCGGTTAAATCACATGAGCGGGACATAACAGCATCCTTTTTATAAGCATTTCAGCACATTAATTAAGATATTCGAAGGCGTAATATAGACTTTCTGGGTTGAAAGGGCAAGGGCCGATTGTAAGAATGGAAAAAATTAGTGTGTTTCTAGGGGGTTAGAGTAATCCAAACTACTAAAATCAAACGATTTCCAGCGGTTACACGTGAAGTTTTGTGCTCCCAGTCCCATTTTCCAGTAGCAAAGAGATGGCCATGACCCCATGCTCTGGCCGCAATGGAGGTGACTTGATCTCTATGGGAGCGTGGTCGAAGACGCAACTCACCACCACTAATGGATTGGTGATCGACATTCAAAGAGAGGCTAAGGGCCAGATCTCTAGAGGCATCGTCATGCCATATACCTTCTTGCTCTTCTTCTTGGGGGCCTTCTCTTAGGGCCAGCATCCACTCATAACTCCAACTCTTGGGTTCTTGATAAATGGAGTGGATGAGCTGATCAATTTGTAGACCCAACTCTTGGTTTAAGGGAAGGGAGGACTCGATATCCTTATAAAGAGAGTCGTAATCTTTAGTACGGGCCAGCTCTTGCCACGAAGGGGGCAAGGTAAAGGTACAGGGAAGAGCCCCCTGGTTTTGAAGCTGTTGGAAATGGCCTATACTATTCATAATAATTAAGGAGAAGTTCTATTAAAAAAGCTCTTTTGGGAAGTATTTTTTTTCTGGTTATAGTTGTGCTCTATCGCACCTTTTTCTTTAATTTGGACCATCACGAACGGGGAACTCCCACCGAAGGAAGTTCTCAAGTAGCGAGAATGGGAAATATCGATTCTTCTGCTGAGCAATCAGTAAAGAAAGTGAAAGGCAAGGCCAGCAGCAGAGATCAGAATTTTAGTCCCTGCCAAGGTATGATTGAGCCGATGGAGTCCATGAAGCTCTTTGAATTGGACTTAAAGAAAGATGATCTTCTCTTTTCGACTCTTATGGATAGCTTCGACGATCTTGAAAAAAATATTTTGACCTATGATCGTCAATTGGAGCAAAGGGGACGTAAGGCCAATGGTCTATGCAGCTCTATTCGTGAGCAAATCTTTAACCTTGAATATATTTTTTCAGTACGCGGAGGAGAAGATGAACGCGTAAAAGAATTTGTTTTGATTAAGTATACCTCCCTTGCTTATCTCCTTTTGGAAAAGAGAACTTACCCGCGACTCGTTCAGGCC
>JBFHGF010000145.1:0-7745 GCA_041583335.1 Bacteriovoracaceae bacterium | reverse complement strand
GATGATCCTCTTTATTTCTTCTTTCGTGGTTTTAATAATACAAATGAAGAAACTCTGGAGCGCGACCAATGGTATCGCATCGACAAGAAGGGAAGAAACCTGGCCAAGGAATCAGATACCACTCGCTTTGCGATGGGAGAGTTTATAACTTCTAATATCCCATCGATTCTCATTGCAAGAGAGCTCTTTTATCAGAAGTATTCGGGATTTATGCACAATCCTTCTCTCAATGATTTACAGCTCGCTGAAGGGTATGGTTATCGATTGTGGGGGGACTTCAGTGACTCTGAGAGTGATCTCTCCAAAAGAGTTCGTTTCTTGAAGGAATATACTCGTCGAATTGAAACTACGAACCTTGTGGTTATGGAGCGCTTCAATAATAAGCTCAAGGAGCGCGGTGAAGAAATTCTTAATTCAGAATTTTCGGCAAAATACTACAGAAGGGCCATGGCCCACTTCTATAATTACCGTGAAGGGGTTAGTATACTTTCCAATAAGAATGAAGTTCTGAATTCAGAACGCAAAGAACTTTGGAAACGTATCCATGAACGAAGATAATCAAAACGAAAAAAAACTCTACTCCCTCATTCTCGCCTCCAATAGTCCGCGCCGTAAAGAGCTTCTGGGCTGGCTTGATATCCCTTTTCAGGTGATTGGATCTAATATTGAAGAACATTCGCAAGAAGAGCATCCCACTGATCTCGCCATTGATTTGGCCGTGCAAAAAGGCGAGGCCGTATGGGAGAACTTAAAAGCTGAACACGGGGCCTATCCTTTAGTCGTTTCTTCTGATACGATTGTTGTTCTGGGCAAGCGAGTATATGGAAAACCGGCCACTCGAGAAGAGGCCAAGGAGATGCTCCTTTCCCTTGCGGGTAAAGAGCATATGGTAATTACCTCTATCTATATAAAGGCCAAATCTATTGAAACAGGAGAAATCATTTCTCGAAAATTTGCAGTAGAAACGGATGTTACATTCTCTGAAATTACAGAGGATATTCTTGGGCCATATCTTGATAGCAAGGAGTCGATGGATAAGGCCGGAGCTTATGGAATTCAAGGCAAAGGTCTGCTCTTTGTAGAGTCCTTAAAAGGATCTTACTCCAATGTTGTGGGTTTTCCCCTTGCAGAGTTCCTTGAAGAGCTTCGTATTTTACTAAGTGAAGGAAAAGAAGAAGAAAAGCTGGCCTGGCGTAGTAAATTTTTAGTTTAATAGGAATGAGGTTATTCCATGAATAGATTGATTACTCTTTTCTTTATATCCCTTTTTGTTTCTCAAGCCCTGTGGGCCCAGCAAGAAGCAGCGTCCGGTCAAGATACTTCTGATGAAGTCGAGCTGCTGATTGCGGGAATGGGGAAAATCTCAGCAACTGAATATAATTTAAAAGTTGATGACATTAGAGGGAAGCTTGAGAAGTATATTGAAAATAAGAAAAGAGTTTGTGAAGGGGACTTCTCTACTGTAATTCTTTCTAAAGGTGAGAGGGAGTCGGGAGCTGCAAAGAAGCCGGTGAAGCTCAGCAAAGAGGAGAGGGAAGTTTGTTTTAGAGAGCTTAAACAAATTCAGCAAAAGTATATTGAAGCTTCTTATGAAGCAAAGAAGAGATTCCTCGTCTACTTACATGGTGAGCGGCTCAAAGAACTGGAGCAGTCAAAAGAGGACGCGCTCAAGCATCTTATAAATAGTTTCAACAAAAAAGGCCGTCGTTAAGACGGCCTTCTTCTAAGTATTACAACCTCTATTAAAGAGGATCGATTATTTTTGAATTTTTCCAACCATCGGCTTAACGAGACTCTTGGCCTTGAAGAAAGAGCGAGCAGGACGAGCACTGAGTTGACCTGCGGCAGACTTCTTCATCTTATTCACTTTTACTTGAATAATGTTAGACACACGATGGGTCGTGTTTTTATCGATATTAGCTGACAGTTGTTGAGTTGAAGTATTTTTCATGTTTTCTCCTTAAGGTTAAAAGTTACAGTTTTGGTCACCGTGTTCAACTAAAATGACGATCCAAAAAAGTACTTCATCCAGTTAAGGAGAGTAGGAAGTCTATTTTAGTTGAATCGAATGACCTGAATGAAATAGGTCAATTTCAATACAACCTCCCGAAAAACGGTAAAAGTTAACAGCAAGAATCCCGTATGAGACGCCTTGCATAGTTAAAGAGTTTTATCTCACCGTTTTGTTTAATAGGTTAGCGTCCTTGTCGGTCATAACCAGTCAAAACTTAAGGGCGAAAATCAGCTCTTTGACCCATACTATCATAAATTGAAAAATTGGCCAGTAGGGGAGGCAGGCAAAGACATCCTGATGCTGAGAGAATTGTAAATGCTTGAAATCTAGGGCATTCTAGTTGGGTAAAATTGAATTAATTTTAGTACAAGGTGATTTCGTATGCTTAGAAATATAGGCGTTTTATTCATTTTATCTCTTCTTGCTGGCTGTGCTTCCATGCGCTCGGCGGGATTAGGTATTGCTTCTCCAATGTTCAAAGACGCTATGACAGGGATTGAGTCAGAGGGGAATTGGGAACATTTTAGAGATGCCACTGCTGCCAATTTAAGTTTGGTTGAAGGACTTCTGGCCGTGCGCCCCTCGGACCCGGCCCTTTTGCTTGCGGCCATAAAAGGAAATGCAGGCTATGCCTTTGGAGTTGAAGAGACCCTTTATTTGGAAGATAAACTTAAGGATGAAGAGAGTTCAGTTCATAAAGATAGAGCGATCGCTTACTACAGCAAGGCCGTTCGTTATGGACTTCGCTTTCTTAAAGAGAATGACCTGAAGCTTGAAGATTTACAAAAAGCGCAAAACCAACCCAAAGGTGTGAGAGGGTTACTTGAGACTCAGTTATCGACAGATGATACGACACTTGAATTGATGCTCTTCTTTGCTCAATCCATGGGATCACTCATTAATATGCAAAGAGATAATATTCTTCTCGTGGCCCAACTGCCTATTGTCAAAGGAATGTTTGATTGGGTGTGTTTTGAAAAACCAGATATCGCTCATGGAACTTGTCAGATTTTCTATGGATCTTACGAAGCGGGACGCCCTGCTACTTTAGGAGGGAATCCAACTGAAGGAAAACGTATTTTTGAGGAAATGATTCGATCTAATCCAGCAAACTGGTTGGCGCGAGTTGCACTTATTCAATACTATGCTATTCCTCAGTATGATGAAGAGGCCTATAACTTTCACAAGAAGAGCTTAGAAAAATACGAAGATATCCTTGAGGAATCTTTTTATTGGATTCCTGGAAAGAAGATTGATGAGAACTTTAAAGACTCAAGTCTTAAGCTCTATCAGGCCATTGCAATTAAACGTTATCAAATTATTAAGAAATACGAAGACGACCTATTTTAAAAAGAGGAAATCAATTGATGAATATGAAGAAATGGTTAGCAGCAGGTTTAGTACTACTCGGAACACAGGCGCACGCCGTAAAACTAAAGGTTGGTGTTCTTGCTCCTGAGGGAACCAATTGGGCCAAGAATATGAAGGTCATGGCCAAAGAAATTAAAAAGGCCACAAAAGGTGATGTGAATTTTAAGTTCTACTTTGGAGGTTCACAAGGGGATGAAGTTGATGTCCTTAGAAAGGTGAGAATTAACCAACTTCAAGGTGGTGTTTTCACAGGTAAGACTCTAGGAGAAATTGAAGGGGATATTCGTGTCATGGAGATTCCTTTTCAATTTGGTGGTGATCGCAAGAAAGCCTGGGAAACTCTTGAAAAGCTGGGGCCATACTTTGATAAGAAGCTTGAAGCGGCGAAGTTCCAAAACCTTGGATATTTTGAAATCGGATTGGTTTATTTTGTATCTCAAAAGAAAACTCCGAATCTGGGCTCTCTTAATGGAGTGAAAATTTGGTCATGGGAAGGGGATCAAATTGTTAGTGAAATGATGAAGACCTTGAATCTTGTTTCTGTTCCACTTCCTCTTCCGGATGTACTTTCTTCTCTTTCAACTGGTGTGATTGAAGCGACTTATTCTCCTCTTATGGCCATGGTCGCTCTTCAGTGGAATACCAAGATCAAATATCTAGTGAATTTTCCCATTGCTTACTCAGTAGGGGCTTTCCTTCTTAGTGATAAAGCGTGGAATAAGATCAAGCCAGAGCATAGAAAGGCCGTTAAAGAAATTTCTGATAAGTATATGGCCAAGGTTAACGAGGCCAATATTAAAGATAATGCCGATGCTTTAAGTGCGATTAAAGCCTCTGGGGTTGAATTTATTGAATTTCCAGAAGCCGATGTTGCTAAGGCAAAAGGTCTGAAAGAAAAAATCATTACAAACCTTAAAGGGAAACTTTTTACAGAAGAAGCACTTAAAAAAATTAAGTCGGTAATGTAATAAAAGTTAACAACCACGGATGGATGGGTATGTTTGAGATTGTTAAGAAGTTTGATCTCGCGATCGAGAAAATAGCACAGTACTTACTGGTTATATGTATATTGGGAATGCTGGGAATGAGTGTTCTCAATATTGTATTACGTTGGTTTGAGGCCCATATTTTGTGGCTTGAACCCTTTGTTCGCTATCTCGTTTTCTTTAGTGCCTTTCTTGGGGGTGTGATTGCCACTGGTAAGCGCACTCATATTGGAATTGATATTGTAGGGAAGTACTTTGAGTCAAAGAAGAACTGGCAGGCCCATCGTTGGGTAGGACGAGTTATTGACCTTATCTCCCTTGCCGTATTGGTTGTGCTCTTTGATGCTTGTTTGGATTTTGTAGCCGAAGAGGCTAAGTATGGACGTGCCGATGTCTTTATTGGAGTTCACGCCAAGTACCTCGCGGCCATTATTCCACTGGGATTTGGTCTGATTGCTGTGCGCTTCCTTAATAATATTATCCTCTCTTTCTCTTCTAAGTATCAATTTCGAACAGAAGATGAACTTGATGAAATGAAAGAAAAAGGCGAGGAGGTACAAGCATGAGTGCCTTAGTTATTCTTCCGATTATTATTTTTGCCCTCTTAGGGACACCTCTTTTTATTATTATGTCTTTGGCCGCTATGGTGGGGTTTTACTTCTCTGAGATTCCTTTGGTGGCAGTAACGATTGAAATTAATAAAATTGCTTCACAAGCGACTATCCTTACCATTCCACTCTTTACCTTTGCCGGCTATATGATGGCCGAATCGGGTTCACCCAAACGCCTTTTGCGTCTGGCCGAATCAACTCTAGGGTGGCTACCGGGTGGGGTAGCGATTGTCTGTTTAGTAATATGTGCTTTTTTTACGGCCTTTACAGGAGCTTCCGGGGTTACGATTATTGCTCTTGGTGGACTTCTGTATCCTATTTTGAGCAATGAAGGGTATAGTGAGAAGTTCTCTCTTGGCTTGATTACGACTTCTGGTTCATTGGGACTTCTCTTTCCTCCTTCTCTTCCTATCATCCTCTATGGGATGGTGACGGGAGTGGATATTGAGAAGCTTTTTGTGGCGGGTATTATTCCAGGATTTCTTTTAATTGTTATCCTCTCCCTCTATTCGATTAAAAATGGATCGGCCAAAGCAAGCACAAAGAAGTTTGATAAGGCAGAGGCTTGGGCCGCTTTAAAAGGTTCATGGCTTGAAGTTCTACTCCCTGTTGGAGTCCTTGCCGGAATCTATAGCGGTAAGACCACAACAACTGAAGCTGCGGCCGTAACGGCCTTCTATATTTTAATCATTGAGTGTTTTATCTATAGAGACCTTAGCCTCTTTAAAGATATTCCAAGAGTCATCAAAGACTCCATGAGCCTCGTTGGGGGGATTCTTCTTATCCTTTGTTGTGCTCTTGGATTTACCAATTGGCTTGTTGATGAAGAAATTCCCATGGAGATTCTGCGCTTTATGCAGGAGTTCCTAACTAATAAATATTCATTCCTCCTCTTTCTCAATATCTTCTTGCTGATCGTGGGATCACTCATGGATATCTTTAGTGCAATTATTGTCGTGGTTCCTTTGATCACTCCGATTGCCGCAGAGTTCGGGGTAGATCCTCTTCACCTTGCCATTATCTTTCTCACTAACTTGGAGATTGGATACATTACTCCTCCGGTTGGGATTAACCTCTTTATTAGTAGTTTCAGGTTTAAGAAACCAATAACAGAGCTTTATAGGGCATCTTTTCCTTTTTTACTCCTTCTCCTTTTTGCATTAGTTATAATAACTTATGTTCCAAGTTTGACCCTTGCATTGGTCAACTAGGTCTATAGGGTAAGCACAACGAAGGAAATGGTTTGAGGAAAAGCTGGATTGAATATGTACTTTTGCTAGTGGTAGTTTTTAATATAAGCTCACCACTGGCGAAGAGTTCTTCTCAATCAAATCGTTATTATAATCTTGTCTACTTAGGAGAGAAGGATTTTGACCTCTATGCAGGTCCTAGTGATCCCTCTATTCAATACAATAGTCATATTCCCTCTCAGAAATTTTTGGATAAGGTTTATTATGAAACTTTCTTTGATCGAGTTATAGAACCGAATATCTTTGAGTGGGAGAAACTATGGGAAGAGGAACTTCCGAATATGTCCTACTGCCCCAATGTGTATCTTAATGAGCATATTGATTATATCCGCTACCTATATCGCTTAATTTCTATCTCCTATCTTTTTGAATCTTTAAAAGATCATGCCAAACTCTCTTATAAATTGGGCTATAGTTCAGACGTTTGTGACTTGGATTGGAAGAAGGTCTTTGGAGAATGTGCGCCTGAAGGTGAGGATATGAATATCTTCATTCGCAGAGCAAAGTATCGCTACTTACTAGGGTTTGATCCGGCGTCCGAAGGCCTTCTTACTATGAGTGAGGCCAAGGATTGGGTGAAAGGTATTCATGGAAATCTTGATAAAGAAACGATTACGGGCAAGCGTATTAGTGACTGGTGTTCTTCCCAAGAAAATTGTGATGATTTCTCTTATCAAGAGCTTAAGAAGGGGCTCTCTTCTATTTGTAAAAAAGATAAGGAGCTCATTCATCTCTTCTGCTCGGAAAAAGATGGTCTCTACGGAATTTCAGGCTCTACTATTCCAAAAGAGCTATTGATTAATTCCAATGTTACTCGTGTTATTAATAGTGGTGGTTTTGCGAGCGCTTGCTTAGATCGTTTCTCTGCACTTTTTAAAAAGAGACAGCTACGTTACCCATGGCTAGAAGAGACCTTTCCGTTAGTTAAAAAGAAATTAGAAAAAGAAGGGGAGGACTATATTCAGGGAACTATTTTTGTTCCAGGTGCGCTAAAAGAATTTGATGATCGTGGCCTCACATCCTTTCTCTTTGTTAAGCCGACACCTATTCCAACTCCGGTGCCAACACCGCTCCCTACGCCTGAGCCGACACCTATAGTGGCCAAAGTAGAGCCGACACCGGTTCCTACTCCTGTCCCAACTCCAAAACCTACGCCTAGGCCCACGCCTAAACCTACACCAAAGCCAGAGCTTTCTCAGTTTGAAAAGGCCGTGGCACGTATGATTCGCAATCGCTTAAAAGAATCTGATGTGAATATGGACATTTTTAAAACTGAGTACACTCATATTAAACGTCTGGTCAAAGCAATTGCAGGGCCACTAAAAGATTATCAAACGCGTAAGGCACTAGAGGATATGAAGAAGTTTGATAAGCTTGGAAGTAAGGCACAACCTGTGCGACTTCTCTTTTTGAAACTCTTAATTGATCAGGAGTCCCATACGGGTCTATGGAATATTGTTTCGATTTTAGGAGATAAGTTCTATGTGATTAATGATCTCGATAAGAAGAGTAT
>JBFHGF010000144.1:0-7752 GCA_041583335.1 Bacteriovoracaceae bacterium | reverse complement strand
TAATTTTAATGGTATTACTGACTATGGAACGATTCCCTTTATCCACTTTGATGAAGGTGTTGAAAAAGATATGATCCAGTGGATCGGTGAAGAGACGGAAAATGTCTACTACCAAACCATTCTTGATAACTCTCTTGGAAAAGAGATGACCAAGAAAGATGGTGAGCATCTAAAGATCGTTTACACCGCCCTACACGGAACAGGGCTCTACCCCTGCACCCGCGCTCTAAGTGAGCTTGGTCTAACCAATCTACTCACAGTAAAAGAACAAGATCAGCCCAACGGTAATTTTCCCACCGTTAGCTCCCCTAATCCAGAAAATGCCGAGGCTTTGGCCATGGCCGTTGAGCTCATGAAAAAAGAAAAGGCCGATATCGCCCTTGGTACAGATCCCGATACAGACCGAGTGGGAATCGCTTTCCAGCACGACGGTGAAACCGTCTATCTCAATGGTAACCAAATTGGCCTTCTTATGCTCCATTATATTTTAACCATGCATAAGAAGAATGGAACTATGCCTAAGAATCCCTACTACGTTAAAACGATTGTGACGACAGACCTCCAGGCCAAAGTGGCCGAGAGCTTTGGAGTGGATGTAGAAAATACTCTCACCGGATTCAAATGGATTTGTGGTCGCATGAAAGAAATTGATGAGACCCAACCTGAGCGTAACTTTGTATTCGCAACGGAAGAATCTTTCGGCTACCTCAACCACAATCATGTGAGAGATAAGGATGGAGTGGCCTCCATTGCCCTACTTTCAGAAATCGCTCTTTACTACAAAATACAAGGCAAAGACCTCGTTGATGCCCTTGACGATATCTACGAAGAATATGGCTTCTCTAACGAGACCCTTGTAAGTATCAATTACTATGGAAAAGAAGGTGCTGAAAAGATTAACCGTATCATGGAGAACTTTAGAAATTTCTCTGATAAGGAAATTTGTACTCAAAGCATTGAATCCCTTTCTGACTATAAGAATTCTACCATCAAGTCATTTGCCTCAGGTAACACTGAGCCTCTTAACTTCATCAAAAGTAATGTTCTTGGATTTAAGTTCAGCAATGGTAATAAGCTCTTCTTAAGGCCATCGGGAACAGAGCCCAAAATTAAGTTTTACATCATGATTCAAGAGGCAGAAGGCTCTCTTGAGCAGAAGAAGGCTAAGGCCAACGCCCTTGCCGCAGAAATTGTAAATTACGTAAAGACAGAATCAGAAAAAGCATAAGGAATAAGAAATGGAAAAAAGCAAAGATCTTGCAGTTGTTTTAGTTAGTGGTGGTATGGACTCCCTAGTAACCGCCGCCATCGCCAATGAGAAACATGAGTCTCTTGCTTTTCTCCATTTAAATTACGGTCAGAACACTGAGAAAAAAGAATTCGATTGTTTTAAAGAGATTGCACAATTCTACCATGTTCCGGAGTCCCACCAAAAAGTCATCGATATAACCTTCCTTAAACAAATTGGGGGAAGCTCTTTAACGGACGACTCAATCGATGTAAAAAAGTATCATGGTGACAGTGATGAAATTCCAGACAGCTATGTTCCCTTTCGCAATACCCATATCATTTCCATGGCCGTAAGTTGGGCAGAAGTCATCGGTGCCAAGAAAATCTATATCGGTGCCGTTGAAGAAGATAGCTCTGGCTATCCCGACTGTCGTCCCGCTTACTATGAGGCCATGAACGCCCTCATCAAACAGGGCACTAAAGATGGGGATATCGAGGTCATCACTCCCGTGATTGCCCTTAGCAAAGATCAAATCGTGAAAAAGGCCGTTGAACTCAAGGCCCCAATTGAATCAAGTTGGTCGTGCTACGAAATGGAAGATAAGGCCTGTGGGGTATGTGACTCATGTGCTCTTCGTCTAAGAGGTTTTCAAAAGGCCGGAATCGAAGATCCCATTCCTTACCACCAACGCCCTTCTTACCTTTAAGAAAATAGCAAAGCTACTGATCTAATTGTTTACGAGTTTGAGCAATGGCAAATTCAGTAGTGCTTAGAAGCTCGAGATCTCCCTTTATGATTCTCTTTTCATAGGCCATCATAAAGTAGTTGAGAGCTTCTTTATAAAATCCCTGCTCATACTTCAATCGCCCAAACTGATGAAGCACGATATCTTCATACTTCTGAAGTTTCTGATCAGAAGCAGACTCCTTAAGCGAAACTCTATATATCTCTTCGGCCTTGGCAAAACTCTCTCTTCCCTGGTAGATCATCCCCAACCTGAGATTCATGGCAAAAATCTGATCGTCTCGTTTGAATTCTTTTAAAACTTCAATCGCTTTCAAAAGAGACTGCTCGGCCAAATCCAGATCACCAACGATTCGCGCGTAGGTTGAAACTTGAGAAAGTAAAATCGTTTGCTGTACTTTATCAGAAGCCTCTAGACCTTCGATTTTAGTTTGTAACCAATCAATCCCCTTCTTCATCGCCACAGCATCTTCAGGAACTTCCCTTAAGTTTTCAGCACAGGAATAATTCATATTAAAGGGAAACTCTTTTATCACGCCCATATTCACCCCTTAATTATTACTTATTTAAAAAACGTTGGTAATTTCCCACTCCGTATAGAGCAGATTCGCCACTTTTGTAGAGCAGTTTAAACATGTCACTATTTTTCGAAAACTTTTCTAGACCTTCTTTAGAATAATACGACCTTTCAAAATCCCCTACAACTATTAAGCTGATATTTCGTCGTGACAAAAAGTCCACCATCGCAATAGGGTCCTTCCCGTTGAAGATATAATCGATTTCACGTTTTCTCTTTTCAATATCTCGATAAGGAGCTCCCCTTAAGTAGACATGTCCATCCCAGCCAAGATAGGTGGGCAGTCCAGTATGCATAGAGATGCGGGCGGCCTTGGGATCAAAAGATCGAGAGTAGCGCTCAACCACTGTGGGAGTCCCTTCGATGTTATCATTGATCCAACTGATGATTTTATAATCACGAAGACCAAATTGGCGCATATACTGGCCTCCCCTTAATCCCGTACTCACACTATCAAAGAACCTCTCGTCTGTGACCCCTTCAAAATTAAAGTAACTTCCCACCAGGACAATATTCGTCACCAGAACACAAACCAAGGCAAAAGGAATCAAATGCTTGCGTGAGAGATAGAATTTAAAGAAACGAAAAGAGATCACCGTCGCAATCCCACCCCAAATATAGACATTAGTGAACACTTTAAAAATCGTATTGATGCGATCATTAAAAAAGAAAAGCTCAGCACAACAGGCGATAAGAATTGCCACGACCGTAAATCGAAAACCAATTGAGCGAAATAGAGCATTCCAGCGCACTCCTTTTCGGTGTAAAAAGAGCACCGGAAATACCATACAGAAAATCATAACCCACCAATGGCCATGTAGAGAAAAATGCTCTGTTAGGGAATTTAGCTGTAATGGAAAGTAGCCCCATTTGACCTTCTTGCCCCCATTTAAAGTTAAAAGCATGGGAAGAAAGAGCAGTAAGGCCAACGAATGAAAAAGGGCGTGTAAGGAAATACTCTGTCCTACTTTCTCTCGTCGCAAAGAGAAGGCAAAATAAAGGCAACTGAAGAGCGTATAGATGAGGAAGTCCCAGCCATTTATCCCCAGAAGAGCTCCATAACTTAAGGACAAAAGGACTCCTCCAAAAAGCGTTTCTCTGGATAGATTCTTACGCCAAAGATGTTCTACAGAATAAATCATCAAAAGGAGATAGAGCGATGAGAAGGCATAACTCATAACATGAGGATGAAGATCGGCAAAGAGAAATGACCAGCTGGGATACTCTGCAAAAACCTCATTTTTAAACACTCTTGCCGTAGACCAAAAATATTTGAAGTCCGTTTTCTGATGTTCAAAAATAATTGCGTAGAATGACTTAAAATTTCCCGCTAAGAGAATCAACAGAACTCCCCACAGGGAGGTCATTGCCCTCTTGGTTAAAAAGACCAAGAGCCCAAAGAGCGAGACAGCAAAGAGAGATGCACTGGTTACAATAGACAGGGCATAACCTAGCTCTCCCCCCACCCCAGACATCTTCGCCATCCCAGCATAGATATAGTATCCCAGATAGTAATAGTGCATGGGACGACCAGAGAACCAGGGATCTTGCATGGGAAGAGTTGTATTGCGTAAATTAAAATTCAAAAGAGTATAATCCATAGGTTTCTCACCCCAATAAATTTCAGGATGAAGGCTTTGGATCACCAAAAGCAGCGAAAAGATAAAGAGATAGAGAAACTCGGCCTTCCAAATATAAGAGGAGTGCTCCCTCATCAACTCAAAGAGGTCTTCTTCTTGATGGGGAATTAAATGAGAAAGAATAATTAAGAGCAGTAAACAAAAGGATAGGGCCGGAGCAGTAAAAGTCATCAATCCAATACTCGTCCCTAGCCAATTAATAAAAAAGAGCACTAAAAGAGAAGTAATTCTAGAAATCGCGTAACCCTTATCCGGTAGCTTTGGAAGCAGAGTCGAGATGGTAGGAAACATCAAAACACCTAATAAAGTGAACTGGTAATACCACATGAGCAGACGGATAAAATCTTGATGTTCAGTATGTAAAAAGAAGTGATTAAGAATAGATAAGAGTATCCAGGGAAGATTAATAAATATTAAAAACCTTCCCCTCATATCAAAATTCTACCTTATCTATGTTTTCAAATAACTCTGATAATCTTGTCATTTGATTTTTCTTTAGCACTCGTACCATTTGCGCTTCCATATCGAAGAGAATTTGCGGTCCCTGATAAATAAAGGAGGTGTAGATTTGGCAGACCCTTCCCCCTTTCTTCCAAAACTGAAAGACATCTTCAATACATGAGATACCACCAATCCCAATCATCTCAAGCTCTGATCCCGAACCCATGACTTCGAGGACGTGGTCTCGCATTTTTTGACCACGCTCTTTAAGAAGTTTACCGGAAACTCCTCCCTGCCCAATATCGGGCATGATCGTGGTATTCGTGGCCAAAATCCCCGCTAGGTTATAATCATGGGCCAATTGAACGATTCCCGGAATATCATCAAAAGAAAGATCGGGTGCGATTTTCAAATATAGAGGAGGAGCATCACTACTTCTCAACTCTTTCAATCCTTCAAAAATCACCCGCAAGGATTCAATATTCTGTAAATCTCTCAGACCTGGAGTATTGGGTGAACTGACATTGATCACAATATAGCCTGCGACATCTTTAAATTTCTTATAGAGTTTCTGATAATCTTCGAAGGCCTTATCTTGAGGAGTGACCTTATTCTTTCCGAGATTGATTCCCAGAACTTTTCCATTCCTCTTCGCCTTTACGACATTAAGGTAGACTTGCTCCATTCCTTGGTTATTAAAGCCCATACGGTTGAGCAAACTCTCCTGTTCTAAGAGACGAAACATGCGGGGTTTAGGATTTCCTATTTGCGGCAGAGGCGTCACAGTTCCAATTTCAACGGCACCAAAAGGAATTCTCGTAAAGAAGTCGATGGCCTCAGCATTCTTATCAAGGCCAGCGGCCAATCCCACAGGAAAGGTCCAGTAGTTACCATCTTTTAAAGTAAGTGAGAGGTCATACTTTTCGAGGTCAAATTTTTCGATCCTACGACTAGATTTAAAAAGATTGGCCATTTTTCCCGGAAAATGGGAAAGCAGGGCCAAACTTTGGTTATGGGCGAATTCAGGGTCGAATTTAAAGGCAAGGTTTTTAAAAAGATTGTAGGTATTCAAAGTAAGTCCAATTGAAAAGTTTGACCTAGTATAGTTGAACAAAGTCTCCTTCGACAACAGAACCACCAGAATGAAGAATGGCAATCGCTCCATCTGGGCCAAAATAATCGATGACTTCAACCGTTCCCTTTACTTCTCCCTTAGAAACACCAATAAGTGCTCCCGTTTCTGGATCGTAAATCTCCTGCCCTTCCGTCACCACTTTTAAAATATCTGAAATTTGAATACCTGAAGATCTTCCCGCGTTGATATAGATTTTTGTTCCAATAATACGAGCAACTCTTCCCACCCAATCTAACTTAGTGGAAACTTCCAATATACGAGGAACTGATTTTCTGACGGCAACTCGCACAGCATAGCGAAGAAGCTCACGACGATAAGTCAGCTTTGTTTCCCTATCTCCAGAAAAAAGACGAAAAGTAGAGTCATCTGCAAAACCACGAATCTCATCAGTATAAATTTCTTTATTACTATTCACATCAAAGAGTCTGATTTCAACCTTACTCTCCGTATAAGACTTCGTTTCACGCACAAGTCCAATCTCATCGGTCTTCTCTCTTACACGGGCATCTTTAATGCGCCCGAATATAACAAAATTAAGTCCTGAAACTTTGGCCTTCCTTGCTAGCTGGACCAGCTTAACCCCACCACCGGCATAGATCTCTTTAGAAGAGCCAAAAATTTTCTTGGCCATAGGATCGATAATAAATTCACCCGTGCGCGAAAGTTCTCCTCGCAACTCTTCGGTAGCGGTGATCCCAAGATCTTCCCCACCATAAGGAGATTCATTCATAAAGGTCAGCAGGGCGACTTTCTTTTTGACACCATTGAAGTACTGGCGCTCAGTTGCTCTTGGTCTTTGACCAGAAGCTTCGCGGTTAATTACAGGACCTGCACAGGCCATGAGCATAGAAAGTAATAGTAATAAGCAGCAACGAAATCGATTCATCATCAAAGGGTTCTCCACCTTTCAAAAATTATGATCTTCTTCCCTTGCGCCTCCTACCTAGCTCTGAAGTGGCCCCATTAGGTGTGGCCTCTTCCTTTGCGCTTCTTTTCAGTACAACCTGAAATGGATTATCAGCACTTGGGAAAAAAACTTTACTATCTTGATCAATCATCGATCCTGATAACGATTTCAACATAGTAACCATATCCTGATCTGCACCAGCATATTCGAGTTCTATTCTAGCATTATTTGGCCCAAAACTCTTGATCATGGGACTAAATTGCTTAGTCACACCCTTATCTCCTAAAAACTTATTCAGACTAATAAGGTCGGCCATATTGGTATACTCTGTGATCTCTAGGGTAACTTTCTTAAGTCCAGTTCTCGCCGATTCAATCGCTCTTTCAAATGACTTAAAGGTAGACATGGGAATTTGATAAACCGTGTTTGCCAGTCCATTACTCATCACCTTCGGTTCACTATAAGAATAATTCTTCTGGATCTCATCAAAGTCCTTGAAGAAGACAACTTTCTGAGAGCCGAGATCCTTAAGATAAAGATCTCCCGAGATCTCAAAGTTTCTTCTCATAGCATCTTCATTATCGAGGGTCTTTTTCATCTTGAAATTCAACTTTAACCACAATGAAGAAGCATAGTCATTGGAAACCGCAATCGTTTGGGTGGTCTCAACGGCCTCCTCTTGCGAAACCGCTTCGGCCTGCATGGACTGATCAACTTCTTCAACTTCAACTTGTCTAATGGCCTCAGGATTAAGTCCCGAAAACTTTTTAATTTCATTTGACTGGGCCGCATCAACAAAGACAACACGATCAGCTTTATTACTCAAGGCCTTCGCGATTTGATCTTTCCAATTATTCTTCAACACATCAGTAAAGTCTGTTTCCACTTCGATTCCAATCTCTGTCCAAGAAGTGTCAACTAATTCAAACTCACTAGATACATAGACTGTTGAATAATGCTTATCCATTTGATCACTGGTAAAAGAGAGGTAGATCTTATGGAGTTCTTTGCGATTAACCTTCGCCTTAATATGAATGTAGCGACTATTGGGAACCTGCGGAGAGCGAGACATTTTAT
>JBFHGF010000143.1:0-7761 GCA_041583335.1 Bacteriovoracaceae bacterium | reverse complement strand
ATCTAAACTTGAGTGTATCGTTAATACAGGATTGGATTTACCCTTGGAAGATAGAATTTTCACCAGACTTTCAGATATTTATGTCATTGGCGATCGCCAAGGGCAAATCGAAGTAAAGCATGCTCCTGCAACTGCTGCTGGTTGCGACCTCGATTTATTAGATGAGCTTAGACAGCTTGCCATTACAACTCGCTATGATCATGCCTCAGCAGATGTCACTTTGACGAAAGAAACTCAAGTGAATCCAAGAATGGTGAATGGAAAATGTGTTCGTAGTATTATCGAGTCACTTAAAATTGACTTTGGAAAAGGTATTGTTTTGGACACACCAAGAAGAAGCGTTACGAAAGAAGCAAACGGTTGTCATTAAGAGTAGAAAGATTCTTCTCCGCTCTTAGCTAATCCCATAAGTAGTCTTTCTACTCCTAGTGCAATACCCGCGCAAGCGGGTATTCCCTTTTCAAGTGCCTGATAGAGGACTTGAGGTTCGGGAAGTTCATAACCATAGAGTTCTTTCTTTTGTTTTGCTTCGAGTTCCATTCTCTTTCTTTGTTCATCGAGATTGGTAAGCTCATTAAAGCAGTTGCAAAGCTCTATTCCATCTAAGTAGATTTCAAATCGTTCACAAACCTTTGGGTTATCTTTTTTCAAAGTAGAAAGTGCTGCTAGGGGAGCGGGGAATTCATCAACAACAACTAGATCTTGATCTTTGAAATTTGGCTCAATGAGGTTGAGAAAAAGAAAGTGAAAGTAATCTTCCCATGGCCAGAGGTCATCGTGGTGTGGGAGCAGCTTGGGATGCTTTTCGTTAATGATCTCTTTTAAAGATTGAGGATCGAAATAGTCGAGAATGGAAATATTGGCATATTTGGCAAAGAGTTCTGCAACACTATAGCGATTTACTTTAAGGGCTTCTCTTACGGGGATCCCTTTGTTTTTTAAATGGAGGCGTACAAATTTGATGAGCTCCAAAGTATCGGCTTGGATTTTTGTATAATATTCATTTGCGCGGTACCACTCAAGCATGAGGAACTGGAAGCGGTGGGTTTCTGAACTGGGCTCATCTCGAAAGCAGTAGGATAAGTTATAGATCTTAGAGAGTCCTTCGGAGAGGAGCTTCTTCATATGAAATTCAGGGCTTGTTTGGAGATAGAGTTGTTCCCTTTTTATATTATGCTGTTGGTAAGTACTTGATACTTTAAAGGGGTGTAGGTGAGCCTCCATACCTGGGTTATTGACCACGGGAGGGGTGGGAGTCTCAATAAATTCATGCTTCGCAAAAAAAAGTCTAATGGCTTCAATCGTGCGAAAAAGAGGGAGATTGGACATATTATGTAACCTTGATTTTTAAGATATTAGAGGTACTATGGCCGGACCTTAGTGGCAAATTATACTAATCACATTAAATGAGGACCTGTTCATGATAGAGCTCTTACAACAGCTTTATAACTCCCTTGGAATTAATGCAATTGCAAATATTGGTGACATTGTTGGAATCGTCTCCACTCTCTTTTTAGTTGGTGCGGGAGCGGTTCAATTAATTCGCCCAGAAGCTACGGCCGAGATTCCTGAAAAAACTTCTGAAGATACTGAAAAAGAAGTTGGACCAAAGTTTGAAAAAGAAGAAGTTGGACCAAAGCTTGAGAAAGAAGAGGTTGGACCAAAGCTTGAGAAAGAAGAAGCTCAAGGCCCATCTTGGTCTGAGCGTTTAAGAAAGGGGCTCAGTCGTTCTCGCTCACAGGTTTGGGGCAAGATGAGTTCTCTCTTTACAGGCAAAGGGCTTTCAGAGGAAGACCTTGAAGAAATTGAGGAGCTGCTCTATGGAGCGGATATTGGACCTACTACGGCCACGGAGCTTACAGAGGTCTTGATTGAAAAGGCCAAGGAAGAAGAGTTTGGGGAAGCTGAATTTAAGAGTTTCTTGCATGGCTTTTTGAAAGAGAAGCTCGAGCCCGTTCAGTCACAAGTGGATCAGTCACTCTATGAATTCAATTCCGAAGACCGTGGGAAAACAAAAGTGATCATGGTCGTCGGTGTAAATGGAGCAGGAAAAACGACAACGATTGGTAAGCTCGCCACTAAGTTGAAAAACCAAGGGGCCAATGTCGTGGTTGGTGCCTGCGATACGTTTAGGGCCGCGGCCGTGGACCAGCTTCAGGTTTGGTGTGATCGGGCCGGGGCAACCATGATTCGTGCCAAAGAAGGGGCAAACCCTAGCGGTGTTGGGTATGATGCGTTGCAGGCGGCACTTAATGAAAAAGCAGATTACTGCATCCTGGATACTGCGGGGCGCCTTCACACGAAGGGCAATTTAATGGAGGAGCTGACCAAGTCGAAGAATGTTTTAAAGAAGCTAGATGAAACAGCCCCCCATCATACACTGTTGGTGATTGATGCTATTACTGGACAGAATGCAATCCGTCAGGCCGAGGAATTTAATAAGGCCCTGAATTTAAGTGGATTAATTTTTACTAAGTGTGATGGTTCATCAAAGGCCGGAAGCGCTATTTCTATTGTGCAGAGTTTGAAAGTGCCAATCACCTATATTGGTGTGGGCGAGAGCGTCGAAGATCTCAATGTTTTTGATCTTGATGAGTATTTGAACGCACTGCTCGATTTGTAGTATAATACTGCTAGAGCGATGTTTGGCGGTCTTTTAGTTACTTTTTTTGGTTTACTAAAATCCGGCCATAGCGTACGCTAGTAGAGATTATAATTTAAATATGGATAAACAATTGAGTGTAATTGAATTTGAAATCCTAGGTTACAAAGTTAAGCTTCGTGAGAGTGAGGGAAGTGATTCCGGAGTTTCACCTCATGATGTCGTAGAACTCGTTCGTCGAGAGTCTAATAAAATAATGGATAAAGCTCCCCAGCTTTCTTCAGGAGAAGTTGCCCTTTTGGTTGCTCTGCAATTGGCCCAAGAAAATTTAAAAGTTTCGAAGAGCTATAGTGATGAGCTGGCCATGTTAAAGGAAAAGGCCGGTGAGGCCCTTAATTTAATCGAGGACGTTTCTCCAACGACTATGTAATTCTAGTTAATTCAATGAAGCTCACTGGATTTTGATGTGAGTGACCAATCTTCTAAGAGCGCTTTGAGAAAGAAGATGAAGTCTGTTATTGCAGGACTGTCACAAAGTGTTCGAGAGGAAAAAGATAATAGAATCGCCATTATGCTAAGGCTATTTTTGGTAGATTTCTATAATAAGAACTTAGCTTCTCAAAATCAATCCATACTAAATTTAGGAGTTTACTCCCCGTTGAGTGACGAGGTGAAGTGGGAAAAGGCCTTTCCTCTTTCTGAAAATGAAGAGGAGATTAAGCTTTGCTATCCGAGCTTTGAATCTGATGGGGTAATGGTATTTCGAGGTTCTTCGATAGAAGAACTAGAGATGGGTCGAGACTTTGGTGTTCCTATAGGGGCACCTAAAGAATCTTCTCCAGTTGAAGTACCTGAGATATGTCTTATTCCTGGACTTGCTTTCTCTAAAGAAGGTGAGCGCTTGGGAAGAGGGAAGGGCTATTACGATCGCTACCTAGAGCATTATCCTGGAGTGAAAGTTGGAATTGCCTATAGTGAGCAACTTGAAGTTGAGATTCCAAGGGATGACCATGACCAACTACTTGATGGTGTGGTTACAGACATAGGATTCTTTTTTCAAGGAAAGCTGCTGAATTTGTAGGATTTAACTAGAGTTTAGTCCCTTTACGTAAGTGGAGGGTGATATTAAGGAGATAATAAAATGGATATGACCGTTATTTTGGCCTCTATCCTTTTTCTCATTGTGGGAGCGGGTCTTGGTTTCTTCGTAAGAAACCGTCAGGCCCTAGCTGAGCTTAAAGAAAGAGAGCAGCGTGGTGACCAGATTATTGAAAAAGCGAAAGAGTCTGCCAACGACATTAAGTACAAGGCCAGAAAAGAAGCGAAAGAAGTCATTAAAGAAGAGCGTCAGCAATTTGAAAATGAGATGCGCAATCGAGAAAAAGAATTTAAGGCGACAGAAAGAGAGCTTACTCAGAAAGAAGCCAAATTAGATTCTAAGCTTGAAGCAACAAAAGAGAAGCAAGAGAACCTTACTCGTCGTGAAGATGAAGTTGGTGAGCTTAAGAAACGTGTTGAAAAAGAAATTGAAAAATACAGAGAACGCCAAAACGAAATCTCTGTGAAGCTTAGTGAAGTGGCGAGTATGACTCGTGAACAAGCTAAGAGTGAACTTCTTAAGACTATGGAAGAGGAAGCCCGTGTGGATTTCGCTAAAATGGCCAAGAGGATTGAAGAAGAAGTTAAAGAAAATGCTGAAAACGAGGCAAAGAAAGTGGTTGGTGTTGCTATCCAAAGATTTGCTGGTGAGTACGTTGCAGAAAAAACAATCTCAACTGTTGACCTTCCTTCTGATGATGTTAAAGGTCGTCTGATTGGTCGTGAAGGGCGTAACATTAGAGCTTTCGAGCAGATTTGTGGGGTTGATCTCATTATCGACGATACTCCAGAAGTGGTTGTTATCTCCTCTTTCAATGTAATCAGAAGAGAGATTGCAAGAAGAACCATTGAAAAACTTATTGCCGATGGTCGTATCCATCCTGCAAAAATTGAGGAGTTCCATGATAAAGCGAAGAGCGAGATGGATAAGCAACTTCTCGATCTTGGTCAGAAAGCTCAAATGGAAATTGGAGTTCACGGGATTCACCCTGAGATCCTCAAGCTTGTAGGTGCTCTTAACTGGCGTACTTCTTATACTCAAAACCAATACCAACATGCGATCGAAGCCTCCTTTATGTGTGGGGCCATGGCCGCGGAACTTGGTCTTAATGTTAAGCAAGCTAGAAGAGCAGCTCTGCTTCACGATATTGGTAAAGTACTTGATGCTTCAGCTGAAGGGTCTCACGCGGTTATCGGAGCAGACTTTGCTAAGAAGTATGGAGAGTCTCCAGATATTGTTCA
Source organism: Bacteriovoracaceae bacterium (assembly GCA_041583335.1). Taxonomy (GTDB): domain Bacteria; phylum Bdellovibrionota; class Bacteriovoracia; order Bacteriovoracales; family Bacteriovoracaceae. The sequence goes on along the minus strand of JBFHGF010000143.1, from coordinate 2,819 downwards.
TGCGATTCGTGCTCACCACGATGATGAGAAGCCTGAGTCAGTTCTTGCTCACCTTGTGGCCGCAGCAGATGCCCTTTCTGGAGCGAGACCGGGCGCTCGTAAAGCGATGATGGAATCCTATGTTTCTCGTCTGACAGATATCGAAGAAATCGTTAACTCATTTGATGGTGTTACTCGTTCTTACGCTATTTCTGGTGGTCGTGAGGTAAGAGTATTCGTTGAAAATGAGTCAGTAAATGACGAACAAACCGTTCTACTTTCTCGTGATATTGCGAAGAGAATCGAAGATGAAATGTCTTATCCTGGAACCATTAAAATTACAGTTCTGCGTGAGACAAAAGCTGTTGGTGTTGCACGCTAATAGATTTTAAAAAAGTTAAAACTAAAAAGCCCCTGAATAGGGGCTTTTTTTATGCTTAAATTTTAATTATAGGCATTCGTTAACTCGGTTACCTGCATCGAACCATTCTTCAAAAAATTTAAATGCATTCTTACAGGCCTTGGGTGTTTTTGAGTTTTTTGTCAGAAGCTCTGGCTCAGTAACAAAGGCCGTGAATACTTCGGCAAATTGCTCATTAAACTTATTGTCTGAGTAACCAGAAACGATACACCAACCTGTACTGGCCATATGCGCGCGGTAGAGGTCATAAGTTCCGTTATTTCCAATGAGATGCCCAATTTCGTGTACATGTTGAGCTACGCTTTCGCCATTGGCCTTGTGACCATTTCTTCTAATGAGTATATGGTCCCAACGTTGACCACTTGAACCTTCTCCATCAACAACTCTGATTTCGTAAGTTCCTTTACCTTTCCAATAAGCACTTCTTACAGGCTGATCACCATTCAAATAGTGCATCCATGTTAGTGCAGCACCTAAGGTTCTTGTTTCCGTTTTAGTTGCTCCGACAAGTTTAAGCTCCTGAAGATCAATAATATTTTCGGCTTCTGTAAGGGATACTCGCGATACGGGGTAGCAGCCTTTAGATGGAGCGTCGTAGTTTTTAAGTGAATAGGGATAGGGATTTTTAGCTTGAATGGCCCCAACGTTAATGAGAAGTACGGCCATAAGAGATGCAACATTTCTCAACTTCATAATAGATCCTTCGTTTGATTATTTCCTCGTAAAGCGCTCTTATAGAGCAAATTGGGGCGTATAGGGTGGAGAATGAAAAATTGTTAGGGGGTGTATTATTTTTGTATAGTGACCAACTGGTTGATTTCGCGGCTTTTGGTGCAAAATGACACTCGATTTTTAAAAGAAAGCCTATTAGACTTATACAAGTTATTGAATTTCGGAGGTATCTTTGAGGACTCGTTATGCACTTGTAACTGGCTCATCTAGTGGTCTGGGCTATGAAATGTGCCAGTATCTATTAGAAGAGGGGTATATTGTATTTGGGGCCAGTCGTAGCGGCTCAGATATTGATCATGAGAATTTCGTCGATCTTGATGTGGATGTCACCAAAGAAGAGTCCGTTCAAGAGATGTACGACGAAATTGGAAAAGATACCTATGGTCTCCATTTGATTGTGAATAACGCCGGAATATATGAAATGGGGGCAGTGGTTGAAACAGAATCAGAAGTCTTCGCGAATCATCTTTTAACTAATATCTTAGGGCCTTTTCATATTTTAAAGTATGGACATGATTTTGTAATTGAGGATGTTACTCATGTGATTAACCTCTCCTCTATCGCAGGAAAGAGGGGGTATGAAAATACTGGGGCTTATTGTGCTTCCAAGTTTGGACTGAACGGTCTGCTCGAGTCATGCCGTGAGGAATGGAAGCCCATGGGGGTTCGTTTCACGACCCTTATGCCAGGAGCGGTTGATACTCCGTTGTGGGATAGCTTTGGTGACGACCTTGAGCGAGAGAAAATGCTCGATCCTGAAGACTTTCTTCATGTTTTTGATATGGTCGTAAAAAGTCCAAGTAATATGCAGTTTCCCGATATTACATTTATGCACAAAAGTGGATATATAGATTAAAAGGTTTTTGATATGGAAAAGAAACAACAGCTCTTGAAATACTATAAATACGGACTGATTCCCGTTCTTATTCTGTGGCTGGTGATTACTGCTGTTTCGGATGCGATGGATGGGGCCTTCTTCTTAATGGGCTTTATGTGGCCATACCTGTACTACACTCCTGGCTTCGAAGAGAAAGCTCTATCCAAGGCCTATAAGTTTTCCTTTCTAGGCAATATTTTTAAGTTTCAAGCATGGGTTTTTTCTTTGATGGGTGATCAGCCTAAGCGCTGGATGATATCGTTTGCTCGCTTAATTGTACCTCTTCTCTTATCGGGAATAGTTAGTGCACTGAATCCTTCATGGACACCGCTTTGGTCTCTGGTGGGCTGGTCGGTATTTGAACTATTTGTGTTTTTAAATGATAAACAAAAGTGGGATTTACTATAGTTTTCCATCTAAAGAAAAAGCACATCGATATTCTTGATGCCTATTTTTCAAAATATTACAGGCACGCTCTTCCATACTCTTTCTGTCATACTGCTGAGTCTCACGACATTGTTGATTACCAAAGCGCGCTCCTTTTTCTTGCTGAGCACTTGTCCATTTGAAGTCAATCATTCATGTCTTCATGGTTTTCCAAGCATCGTTACAACGAGTTTGGTCTTTTAAGAGTTCAAGGCAATAGGACATCCCAGACTTTTGAGCACTATTATATTTTTCTTCACTTTCTAGGTATGAATTAGATAAGTAGTTTGCGTAAAACTGAGAGGCATCAATATGTTTCCTTAAGAAGCTCCAATTAATTTTAGTTCGATTCGAGGTAAAGAGTTCTTCGCCGACTATCTTTTT
>JBFHGF010000142.1:0-7793 GCA_041583335.1 Bacteriovoracaceae bacterium | reverse complement strand
CCCGTGACCAGGACCTTCAACTCGGCCCAATATAATGGGGTTCTCGTGAATACAAAGGGAAAGGGACTTTTTAAAGAGATCTTCGCTCCTTTCTATATTAAAAAACAAAAAGAAGATTTCTTAACCAAAGATGAATCACTTGGTTTAATCAGTGAAACCATCAAGCTCCTTGGCCCTAAAGTGGGTACAGATAATCTTTACTATAAGAATTTAAAGAAAACGACAGAACTCTTCTTCGATGATTTCGATGCTCTCTATAATGAATTTAATCAAATTCTTTTGAAATATCAGTACAATATTCAAAGGAACTTAATTGAGTATCATATTTCTGGCATTAGTGATGTCAAAATAAAAGCCCCTTCTCGCAGGGAGATTGAGTCTGTTAAAACACCTGAAGATAAGTATGGACGCTTCATGGTAAATATTGGTCATGCCTTAACCGATGATGCTTCTGATCTCTTCGAGGGTAGTGAGATGAACCTATGGAGTGAGCAGTTTGCTATGACCGAGTTTCTACTCAAAAAAGGACTAGGCTCTATTTTTCAATTCTCTACCCCGGTAGAAATGGGCCATAGCCTCTATAACTGTAGGAATCTAGGTTTTCATGGCAAGTCATCAATCAATCTAAATAAGAAGATGATCAACATCCCTATGGATGCCCACTTCACTGGAACGATTGTTAATAATATTGCCACCTCAAAGTTCTTTGTAGGGCTCTCCGGTGGATTAATGACCTTTATCGACACTCTCAAAAGTATGAAAACAAGTCGTGGCCATAGCGTTTTTGACCAAAGTCTAATCCATATTACTTCAGAGTTTAATCGCGCGACTTTGGAAAACCTATCCGGATCTGATCATTTGGGAACATCATCCAATTCTACTTTTATAACCGGCATGAATAAAAAGCCCCACTGTGTGGGTAACCTTAAAGTCTCAAGTACCGACTATAAATCAACAGTAGGGGAAGCGGCTTCATCTAAAGTAATGGGACGTACCATTACTCCAAAAGATATCATCCATACCACCTACAACCTCCTTGGTGTTCCTTCCAACTTACTTAGAACATCACGCCTTATAGACTGGAAAGATGGAAGCCTTACTCCAATGATCGAGGAGGCAAAGAATATATGAAAGTATTCATCCTTCTCATTTCTATAGGTAGCTCTATCTTTGCCACTGATTACAATCTGGCCGATACGAAAGCTAACCTGCACCCCAAAACTTATGGAAATAAGTTCTTCATTACCAATCGCCTTTTCAAAATCTTCGGAAAAGAATCACTTCCTATTCTAGAGGAAAATATCATCACCTCTCATCCCGATCTAGCAGGACCTTGTGATATTTATGAACAGGTTTATGTAAAGCGTGAAGAAACCGAAAGTATTTATAAAGAATGTATTCGTGGAAAAATAGGCACACTCTCCCCACTTACAGGCAAGAATACAGTCATCCGAACCTCATTAATCACAAAAACCTGTATGGATCTTTTAAACTCTCCCAAAGTCCTCGGCCACCTTGAAGAAAAACATAGAAAAAGTGAGAACCTCATTCAGGCCATTCACAATGACTTCTATCCACTTGATGTTAAGAAGGAACTCCTCTCTAAAGGGTACTCTATTGAAGAAGATCATTTCTTTAAGAAGGATATTTTAAAGAGGACGTATTTACTCTTTTGCCTCAGTGAGGACTGGCAACTAATCTAGGACCATTTCATTTGAAAATAATAACGAAGAAAATGATTCACAAAGAGGTGAAGATCTTCTGACCTTTCATACTCCCCTTTCTTGGAGGGAATATGTAAGGAGAAATCGGAGACTTCATGAATTCGTCCACCATCAAAGCCTGTAATTGAAAAGAGAGTATTTCCCTGTTCTTTGACCCACTCTGCGGCCTGAACAAGGTTACGAGAATTTCCTGATGCAGAAAGAATCAGTACGGCATCACCGGGTTTCATTTTCACTTCAAGCTGTTTTACAAAAACATCATCAAAACTGAAGTCATTTCCTAGAGCAGTTAACACTGAGACATTATCAGAAAGGCACTCGGCCTTTAGGTTAAAGTCTCTGATTTTCAAATTGAGAGAAAAGAGGTCATTGGCAAAATGACTTGCAGTAGCTGCACTCCCCCCATTTCCCATAAGAAACAGAGTTGCTCCCGTTGAAGATTTTTTTTCCAGTTCAGAGGTAAAGGCCTCAAGGTCTTTAACATTGATATCGTTAAGACCTTGAATTAAGTTCTGCTTATATTCTTGAAATAGAGCTTCTACGACCTTTTCTTTCTTCTTTATTATCTCACTTCAGTTGGTACCAGTTCTGCCCCTCTCCGACGTCAACTGTAAGAGGTACTTTTAACTGAACTACATTTTCCATTTTTTCACGAATCAACTCTTTCATTGTATCCACTTCATTGTCAGGAACTTCAAAAATCAATTCATCGTGTACTTGAAGAATCATCTGGCTTTTCAGGCCTCTCTCTTCGATTGTGTTTTGGATATTGATCATCGCCATTTTAATAATATCTGCGGCCGTACCTTGAATAGGACTATTGATGGCCACTCGTTCGGCCATTGATTTTATAGTTCTATTCTTAGAGTGAATATCCGGAAGGTAGCGCTTACGTCCCATAAGAGTAATTGCGAAGCCATCCTTCTCTGCTTTTTCTTTTAAAGTATCAAGATAATTCTTCACACGTGAGAAGCGCTCAAAATAATTAGTAATATAATCTTTCGCCTCTTTTCTAGAGATCTTTAGCTGACTGGCCAATCCAAATGAACTTTGACCATACATAAGCCCAAAGTTGACCGCTTTTGCTCTAGATCTCTCTTCGCTACTTACCTCAGAAAGAGGAAGCCCCATGATTTCAGCCGCCGTTTGACGGTGAATATCCTCACCATTTTGAAAGGCCTTAAGCATCGTTGGATCTTCAGAGAAGTGAGCAAGAAGCCTTAGCTCAACTTGAGAGTAGTCCGCTCCAATAAGTTTATAACCAGCAGCTGCAATAAATCCCTTACGAATACTACGACCTAGCTCAGTTCTAATGGGAATATTTTGAAGGTTTGGGTTATTAGAAGAAAGACGCCCTGTAGCCGCTACATCTTGGTTAAAGTGAGTATGAACACGACCATCTCTCTTATGCCTAAGCTCAGGCAAGGTTTTCACGTAGGTACTTAAAAGTTTTCCATACTCTCTATATTTTAAAATAAGTCCAGGAACAGGAGAGAGGTCCTTTCCATCAAGTGTCTCTAGAACTTCTGAATCTGTTGAGTAACCAGTCTTCGTTTTTTTTACCACTGGCAACTCTAGCTTTTCAAAGAGGAATTCGGAAACTTGCTTGGGAGAATTGAGATTAATCGTCTCACCATCTGAATATTTAGCGACCTCTTCTTCAATCTCTTTAATCATTCTCTCTAAATCAACTTCAAGGTCTTTGAATGTCTTCTCATCAAGAGAGACTCCAACTCTTTCCATTTTTGCTAGAGTGGGAATTAAAGGATTGTCGATTTCATAGTAAACTGAATTTAAATCTTTCCCACCCATTTCTCGACTAAACATAGAGTGCAGGACAAAGAGACAACAAGCACGATCACCGAGAAACTTTACTTTCTCTTCGGCTTCAACCTCATTTAGAAAAGGATCTTTTTTGTCTCGTTTTAAAATGGTGTAATCCATATACTCTTTGGCCGTGGAGATAATATCATGTCGGGCTCCAGGATTGAGGATATAGTGAACTTGAGTGGTATCAAATGTTTTACACTTAATTTCAAATCCATTTTCTAAGGCATAGAAGAAGTCGCGCTTCCAGTGATCACTAATCACTTCCTTCTTATCATCACTCCAAACAAGTTCAAGAAGCTCTTTGGCTTGTTGAGTTGAAAGTTCATCACAAACAAAACCTTTCTCTCCATCGAGGGAAATCGAAATAGAAGAGAGCTTACGCTCTAGAACATCACCAGAGTCATACTCTGTATAAAAAGAAAATGTCTCCGCTCCAGAGATCTCCTTAAGTAGAGATTTGAATTGAGCATCAGTTTTTACAAACTCATTAGTAAATGTTTTAGGGCCAAGACTAGAGAGTTCTCCTCCTGCACCATTATTTTCCGCATCATATTCGGCTTTTTTAAGGTCTTCCAATTTCTTAATGGTGGAATCAAAGCCAAGACCTCTTAAGAATTCAATTAATTCTTCTGTTGGATAAAATTTAATGCTCAACTCTTCGGCCTTAAGGCCAAGTTCAACATCGGTAACAATCTTAATTAACTTACGGCTTAGAAGACCTTCTTCAAGGTGTTCCCCAAAGGCCGTGGTAAGCTTCTTGCCCTTCATTTCGTCTTTGTGAGCAATACATTCATCAAGAGTTTCATATTGCGCCAGTAACTTAGCTGCTCCCTTTGCTCCAATTCCTCTCATTCCAGGAATATTATCGGAGGTATCTCCCACCATAGAGAGGTAATCAACAATTTGATCGGGACGAACACCCATCTTTTCGAAAACTCCATCAGCATCGTAAATTTTATCCTTCATCGTATCGAGCATTTTGATGTTATCCCCCACAAACTGCATAAGGTCTTTGTCCCCAGAGGCGATAAGGATTTCATCAAAATGATCTTTGTACTGAGTAACGGCCGAGCCGATAATGTCATCAGCTTCAAAGTTTTGATCTTCCGCAAAAGGCATTTCCATTTTTTGAATCAGCTCTTTGATCAAAGCAAATTGTGGAATCAAGTCCTCCGGTGGTTCTGAACGGTTTGCTTTATAAGCATCATACATTTCATTTCGAAATGAACCGCCGGCCGTATCGCGGGCCATGAGAACATGGGTAGGTCGATACTGGGAGAGAAGCTTTAAGAACATACTGAGAACACCATAAACGGCATTAACGGGAACACCTTCAGGAGATGTAAGTGGTCTAATGGCAAAAAATGCGCGGAAAATAAAATTACTGACGTCGACTACAATGAGTCTTTTCATGCGGTGTTCCCTTGTTCAAAATAATTACAAGAGACTCTAACAGAGTTGTACCAAGCGGTCTATTAAAGCGAAGGGATGCTAGACTAGCACAGGGGTGCGCCTGTTTCAGAAAACCAAGACGTTTCTTTACGTTTTTTCGCAACGAGTTCATTACCATCATGACCCATCACAGAAGTATCGGCCATAACATCACCAAGTCGATGACCTGAATCCAATTTAAAGAGAAAGAAAATTTCCAGAACTAAGAGAAAGCTTCCAACAATCATCGCCAAAATAATTCCCACCACAGGAATAACGGCCAAAATCAATGGTACTAATAACGGAGTATTTCGCACAATGGATTGCTTCAAAGAACAAGGACTGCCATCCTCCAGGGAAATCACCTGAAAGCCCATAAACTTCTTCCCTACCGACTGACCGTTTTGCATACTGTCAGAAATACCTACATAAATAATGCTTAGAATTAGTCCAACGGGATAAAAGAAAACGGACAAAACCAGCACTATAAACAGGTCTACGGCCTTTGCAATCATACGTGCAATTCGTGCTCTATTAATGGCCTTTTTTAGGAAATAGCGTCTTTTCATAATTCCATTCTATCCTATTGATATCCCGTAGAATAAGGGGAATATTTTGCTACATCGCATCTACGTCAATCATTATACCATTGCCTCTTTTTTTGGCCCTATCTATAATGAACATAATTACCCGTCTTATTATTATTGGACAATCGTTTGGGTCGGGTTTAATTTAACTTCCTCTCATAAATAATGAAGAGGCGCATAAATAATAAAATATACTATTACTATAAAGAGGTTTGTTATGAGTAATGTTGGAAAAGTAGATAAAGCAACTTTCGAAGAAACGGTTCTTAAGGCCGATGGTCCCGTTCTTGTAGACTTCTGGGCAGAATGGTGTGGACCTTGTCGTTCACTAGCTCCTATCCTCGATGAAGTTTCTACTGAAGTTGAAGGTGCAACTATTCTTAAGTGTAACGTTGATGAAAACGGTGAACTTGCTCAGCAATATGGAATCCGTGGGATTCCTACGATGATTTTCTTCAAAGGTGGAGAAGCTGCTAAGACTCTAGTTGGTGTTCAATCTAAAGAAGAAATCAAAAAACAATTTAACGAATTAGCATAATTTAATAACGGCCCATGAGACTTCATGGGCCTTTTTTTTTCTGGTGACCCATGTCTTATATCCTTAACTCACTTAAAGAAGCTCAATCTACTCTTGAAAAAGTTCTCTCAGATGATCAATTCATTGCTCAGCTCAATGCTGCCGTTGAATGCCTCACCGAAACCTTTAAGAGTGATCATCGGGTAATGAGTTGTGGTAATGGTGGTTCCCTTTGCGACTCCATGCACTTTGCTGAAGAACTTACTGGTCGCTACCGTAAAGACCGCTCTCCTCTTGGAGCAACTTCTATAATGGACCCCAGTCACATGAGTTGTGTGGCCAACGATTTTGGCTACGAATATATCTTTTCACGTTTTGTAGAAGGTTGGGGAAAGTCTGGTGACACCCTATTGGCCATCTCTACTTCTGGAAATTCAGAGAATGTAATCAAGGCCGTTGAGTCTGCTCACGCCAAAGGAATGAAAGTGATTGGTCTTCTTGGTAAGTCCGGTGGGAAACTCAAAGATATGGTGGATATTCCCCTTATCGTTCCCAGTGAAATCACTGATCGCATTCAAGAGATTCACATCAAGTGTATTCACATCATGATTGAAGGTGTGGAGAGAAATCTCTTTCCTGAAAACTACAACTAATTCCCGAGTTCACCACTCGTCTAATTCTTGTTGCTAGGAAGAGTTTTCCACTCTAATAAATTCCCCCACTTATTTCTGTCTTCCATTAAAATGTAAGGAGTTATCCTTATAATTTTAAGTATCTTGGTCAACAGGAGATGATAGATATGGAAGGTTCAGTAGAAGGTTCAGCAGTTCTAACAGGAGTAAACTCAATAGCAGACTTTATCCAAAGTGGTGGAGTTTTCATGTGGGTAATCCTCATTATTTGGGCAGTTGGAATTGCAATCAGTTTAGAAAGATTCATGAAACTCAGCTTTAAGTTTGATGTTGATGGTTCATCATTTATGAATGAATTACAAAGATACGTCTTATCTAATGATATCCAAGGCGCCATTCGCGTTTGTTCGGGTTCTGTTGCTGCTCTTCCTCGAGTTCTTAAAAGTGGACTTAAGAGAGCATCACAATCAAGTGAACAAATTCAAAATGCCATCGATGCTACTGCACTCGAAGTCATTCCAAAAGTTGAGCTAAGACTTAACTACCTGCAAATGATTGCCAATATTTCAACTCTCTTTGGACTACTTGGTACCATTCAAGGTCTAATCCAATCATTTTCTGCTGTTGCCTCAGCTGACCCTGCTCAAAAGGCAGAGCTTCTTGCAACCGGGATCTCTAAAGCAATGAACACCACCTTCCTAGGTCTACTCGCTGCCATCTCGATTATGATGATTCACACCTTTCTAAGCTCTAAGTCTGAAAAAATCGTCAACGAAATCGATGAATTTTCAGTAAAGCTTTTAGATCTTCTTGGAACCAAGAACGAGAATGTATAAGGCCTAGGAGGTAATTGTGTTAAGGGCACCTAGTAGAAGAAAAAGAAAAGAGCCAGTACAAAGACTGAACCTTATTCCTATTCTCGATGCTGTTTTCATTTTCATCTTTTTTCTATTGATGTCTGCGAACTTCATTAAAATCTATGAAGTTCAAAGTGACGTGCCTATCGTTAGCTCTGCACCTCCCAAAAGTAAAAAGGAGCCACTAGCGTTAACCCTAAAAGTTACCAGTAGTG
>JBFHGF010000141.1:0-7802 GCA_041583335.1 Bacteriovoracaceae bacterium | reverse complement strand
CAGCGGTGTCGAGGCCGATTGGAAAAGCAGTGATGGTAAAACGAAAGTGAATAGTGAAGTCATTGCCGAGTACTATGTGGATTGGAATAATGAAGTGAATACTAGTGAAGGAGTAGGTCTTGCCTTTGATAATATTCGTTGGACGACAAGTGCTGAGCACGGGGTAACGGATCATATGAAACTCTTGGCGAAGGAACTGTGGTCATGCGCCAAGTAGGCGCCAGCGCGCTTATCAAAGGTGGAATATATGATGATCGATCAAAGTTCTCTTTAGAAGGTGGATATCAAACTCCTCTGACGGAAGGTCTTCCTACTTTTATGCCTGGGGGGACTGAGGCCGTCTCTGTTGGTTTAGGTAAGAGTTGGAAAAATAAAAAAGGCGAAGGGCCAAGTATTATGCTTCAGTATGAAAGGGATCTTGATTACGATGATGACCGAGTTGGGGTTCAGGCCGGCTGGGTCTTTTAAATAGTACTCTCAAAAAAAGACCTAGGTCGCAGCAGCGAACCTAGGTCCATAATTCTTTATAACATTGATTTAACAGAGCTAATTAGGCCTTCAACTGAAAGTCCGTGGCGAGCGTAGAGCTCATCGGCTTGATAAGCACTTTGACCAAATTCTCCTTGGATCCCAAGAGCACGATAGGCCCTTACCTCTACACCTTCATTGAGAAGAGCGTGAGTAAGCATGGCACCCATTCCACATTTGATTTGATGATCTTCAATTGTGATCAAGCGTCCACCCGTTTGAGCAAGGGCCGCTTTTACGGTTGCAACATCTGGCTCATTAACAAAGGCATTGTTGATGACGGTTACTTTTGTTCCATTCTTTTCAAGCTCATCAGCTGCTGCTAGGGCCTTTTTTACCATAGGTCCTGTGGCCACGATTGTGGCAGCGTCTCCAGTTTTGAGAACTTGGGCCTTCTTCCACTCATAGGTTTCTGCACTATTAAAGTATTGAGGGAAGTTTTCACGTCCATAGAAGAAGACAAAGCTATTGGGAGTTTTTCCAGCTTCTGTTTGTGCTTTGTATTCTTGAACGGCCTGATACATATATTCTTCCGCTTCTTTAGAACAACTACAGCTGATCACTGTGGTATGAGGAATCGCGGATACCGCAGAGAAATAAGTCGTTGCTTGGTGAGAAGCTCCATCGGCCGCATCTTGGAAACCCGTGTGACTGAAGAGACAAATCACTGGACCTTGTGAGAGGTTAGCCATAATGATAGGAAGGTTTCCTTTTGTTATTCCAAATTGAGCGAAGGTATCAACCATAGGAATAAATCCGACCTTGGCCAAACCAACTGCGGTGGAGATCATATTGGATTCGGCAATCCCAACATCAAGAGAGTTTTCTGGGTAGCTCTTGTGAAAGGGAGCAATCCCCGTTGAACCTTGTAGGTCAGCAGCTACTGAAAAAAGTGGAAGGCCTTCGGCCATGGCGCGGTCACAAGCACGAGCAAATCCAGGTTGTACTTTTTCACTTACAACAGCAGAAGCGGTCTTTTCGGAAGGAGCTGGTTTAGCGGCCAAAATTTCTTTTGCCCATGAAGTGAATTCTTCGGGAGCATTTCCACTCCAGATCTCTTGGATGAAATCAACGAGACCGTCATCGTATGCTTTAAGAGGGTAGCCGTGTCCCCCTGAAGCGGCCTCTTCGGTTTTCTTCACGCCGTAACCTTTGATGGTTTTAAAAATAAGAGCAACTGGTTTTGTTGCATCTGATTTTGCATCGGCAAGTGCTTTTTCTGTGGCCTGATAAACGGTTTCAAGGTCATGTCCTTTTTCTACAAAGCGAACATCCCAACCGAGAGTTTTAAGAGATTCAAAAGTAGGAGTCATAGAAAAGCTGTCAGCTTCGATACGTCCTGAAAGTTTTGTGTTGTTATCAGAGATCATCAGTACAAAAGGATTTGATTTTCCTTTGGCCGCAAGACCAGGGATCGCGGCCATCGCCTCGCGAGCTTCCCCTTCCATGGCCCCTCCATCGGAGAGCACACAGATTGTTGTTCTTTGGTTGCCAATAGTTTTGTCACCAATGGCGAGACCTTGGGCCTGAGGGACACCCGAGCCAAGAGGGCCGTTAGAGATAAGGACTCCTTCAGGGTTAAGGTGCGCTTCACCGTGACCGGTCAGTTTGGACTCAATAGAGCGAAAGCCTGAGAGGTCTTTAAGTTTCATATTATCGTATCCGTAAAGGGCGCGAAGGGCGTAGATTCCGTTTTCGGCGTGACCGGCATCGTTGACGAAGTTGTAGTGATCAAACCAGTTGTCTCCATTTTCTTCTTTGAACATAATTCCATGAAGAGCAGACATCATTTCTGCAAAAGCTGCAGGGCCACCCCAGTGGGCAGCAGCGCCGCCAATAACGGCATGTTGATCCATGAGGGCGACAAGGGCCCTAGTGGCACGAGGCTCGGCGAGAGTAACTTTATTTCCCGCTAGGTCAGTCACTTCCGTAGTGTAGAGAGGAGCATTTTTAGGGGTTGGAGCGAGTCTTTGTTTGATCTTAAGAGGTTGTTGGTTTGAGCCTGCCATGGGTGCCTCCTTAGGCGCTTTGTATTGGGAATTGAAAATTCGCTGAAATTTTAAAGCATGGATTACACAGTGACTACCGTTTTAAGTCTGCATTAATCCTTTGAATTCAAGAGAGTGGCAGCATTAGTTGACACTTATATTGAGGTCAATAACAAGGGTTTTTATTGGCAAAATTAAGTATTTTTAAATGCTCTGCGTTGTATCCCTGTGAAATTAAAGGGCCATTCTAGATGTGATGAAAACATCTAAAAGTAGACTAAATTTGTTGGGTAATATGACGATACGTCTTTTGAAAGATAAATCATGTCGATATCTATTATGAGGGGTTTTTGAGATGTGTGATTGTTGTAAAGCAGAGGGGAGAGATCCTCAATTTCTATGCGGGGATACACCCATGAGATCGGCCAACCTCTATAAGGTTTATATGGGAAGGACGGCCTCAGTGAAGCTTTGTCGTTTATGCGATATCGAGCTTTTCAAAACTGGTGAAAACCGCTTCTTGCAAAACAACATCAAATTCGCTCAACACCTCTTTACATCAAAATCTCCCGCGTCCTCTTTATTTGATTAAAATTGCTGAAGAGGGCATGTAATACCAAGATTTTTTAATGAGTAGGGGGTCAGGTTGACCCCCTTCTTTTTGTTCACAATGGGCCTATCGTCATTTATACTGCGACAAAATTGATCATATCAAAACTTAGGAGTTCTCTATGAGCGTTCGTGTACGCTTTGCCCCGAGTCCAACGGGATACCTTCATATTGGTGGAGCCCGTACGGCCCTCTACTGCCACCTGATTGCCAAAGCAAAGGGCGGAAGCTTTATTCTTAGAATCGAAGATACCGATCTTGAGCGTTCTAAGAAAGAATATGAAGTGGCCATGATCGAGGACCTTAAGTGGTGTGGACTTGAGCATAATGAAGGCCCTGATGTGGGTGGAGACTTTGGTCCCTATCGTCAAAGCGAAAGGATTGACCTCTATAAGTCTTTGGCCGAGCAATTGGTGGCCGAAGGAAAGGCCTATTACTGCTTCCTCACCGATGCCGAACTAGAAGAACTCTCTGAGAAGGCCGTTGCCGAAAAGATTGCTCCTCACGCCTATCACGGAAAGTATCGTGACCTCGATCCCGTGGAAGCCAAGAAGAGAGTAGAAGCTGGTGAGCAACACGTGATTCGTTTTAAGAATCCGCGCAAGAAATATACCTTCACTGACCTTGTTCGTGGCGAAGTGACTTTCCCCGAAGATATGGTTGGAGACTTCGTGATCATCCGCTCTAACGGTATGCCGGTTTACAACTACTGTTGTGTAATCGATGACTGGAAGATGGAGATGACCCACGTTATGCGTGCAGAAGAGCACCTCAACAATACTGTTCGTCAGTTGATGATTTATGAAGCCTTTGGTGTAACACCTCCTGAGTTCGCTCACTGTTCGTTACTTGTTGGTGAAGATCGTCAGAAACTCTCTAAACGCCATGGGGCAACTTCAGTTGTTCAATACAAAGACCAACACTTTCTTCCTCAAGCCTTGATGAATTACCTATGTCTGCTTGGTTGGTCGCACCCCGAAGAAAGAGATGTTTTCACATTAGAGGAAATCATTCCAGTATTTACTCTGGATCGTTTTCAAAAAGCGCCTGCGCTCTACGATATTGAAAAGCTTAAGCACTTCAATGGCGAGCACATGAGAAAATTAGCAACTGCTGATCTCGTCGATTACTTGGCCCCAACTCTTGAAGAAGGTCATCCTTTCCATTCTATGGATCGCGCTTGGCAAGAGCAGTGTCTTGAATTCTTCAAAGAAAAATTCAACATTCCTGCCGAGCTTCCTGAGCACCTGGAAGTTCTCTTCACTACAGAAGCGCAAACAGGTGAGGATGTTGATGAAGTAAAAGGGTGGGAGAGTACTGCTGCAATCTGTGAGTACGTGAAAACCCAAGTTCAGGAAATCGCCGCTTCTGGTGCCGCTTTCATGAGTGTGGATCAATTCAATGCAATCACTGAGCACTGTAAGAAAGAGCTCAAGATCAAAGGGAAGTTTCTCTTTAAAGGGTTGAGACTCGCCCTTACCGGAATGGCCGAAGGACCTGATTTAAAAATCGTTGTGCCTTTGACCCCCATGGAAATCATGAAAAAAAGACAAGGTTTGAACTAGTCACATAAAGTTAGTTCCATTCCTTTTACAAACGATTCTCGTTATGGATATCCTTAGGGAAACTGACACTTTCCTTAAGGATAAACCTATGAAATCACTTGTTCTTGGATTCCTTTTTGCGACCTCGGCGACAAGTTTCGCCACCGCTCCCGATTGGAGCAGCGAGGCCCGCATCCCCAAGGGTGAAACCCGCACCAATATTTACAACTATAGCGAAGATGAGCTCAAAGAAGTTCAAAAAGAAGGTTACCTGCTGGCCCTTAAATGGCCGGTCACTGTTACGGGGCTACTCGTTCCCTATAAGCCTTTGAAGTACTTCCTCGAAGCTCCCAAGAATCCACTGCGTAAGCTAATGGAGAGAGTGGCCGAGGCGAAGCTTGGCTATACAGATATGGATGGCATGTATGAGTGGTTGGGTCTGAATATTTATCCCGAAAACGATGCCGTTTCAGAAGTATTTCAAATTCCTTATCCCACAGATAATGGCAGCTATCCCGATTTCAGAATGGGAGCTTCTGTCATTAGACCTGAGAAGTTTCCCCACAGTGCTGGACTAACTTTCTCCTGTGCAACCTGCCACTCGGGAACTTTCATGGGAAAATCGGTGATGGGACTTACTAATAAGAGACCACGTGCCAATGAATTCTTTGTTCTGGCCAAGAATTACGTGCCGATGATTCCCTCTGGTTTCTTTCGTGTGGCCACTAAGGCCACGGTCGAAGAAAAAGAAATGTTCACTAGAACCAAAGAGAACTTGGCCTATGTAGGTTCAGTTTCTCCTCAAGTTTTGGGACTCGACACTTCTCTTCCCCATGTGGCCTTGAGCCTACACAAGAGAAAAGGGGATGAGTACGCAACAAAGAAACCGCTGTCACGAGCTGAGCGCAGAAATAGAGGAACCCATAAGTTAGAAAACTTTGTGGCCGATTCTAAGCCCATGCCGTGGTGGAACTTAAAGTATAAAACCCGTTGGCTCTCCGATGGCTCCATCGTTGCCGGTAATCCGATCCTCACCAACTTTTTATGGAATGAAATCGGAAGGGGAACAAATCTTCATGAGCTTGAACAGTGGATGAAGGACAATCAGGAAACCATTAAAAAGCTCACCGCTATGGCCTTCTCTAATAAGGCCCCACAATGGACGGACTTCTTTCCCGAAGACACTATTGATCTGGCCTCGGCCCAAAGAGGAGAAGTGGTATTTAATGAGTCTTGTAAGAAGTGCCACGGCCAATACGAAAAGCGCTGGAGTGATGCCGATGCAGCAGAGCTTAGTGTTTCTGAGTTAATCAGAACCACAAAAGTGACCTATCATGAAAAGACACCGGTAAAGAATGTGGGCACTGATCCTCAGCGTTGGCAGGCGACGGAAACATTTGCTGAGGGTCTCAACAAACTTGCTATTTCTAAGTGGATGAAAACGACAGTTCAACCCCAGAAAGGTTATGTGCCACCACCACTAGAGGGGATCTTCTTAAGGTATCCATACTTCCATAATAATGCCGTACCAAATCTTTGTGCTCTTATGCAAAAGGTAGAGGATCGTCCTGCGAAGTTTGTTCAAGGTCCAAGTGTAAAAGAAGAAGACTATGATCAAGAGTGTGTGGGTTATCCTGTAGGCAGTAAAATTCCTAGTGACTGGTTTAAAGAGAAGGGGGCCATCTTTGATACTTCAAAACCAGGACTACGCAATATTGGGCACACCACGATGTTTTGGGATCGCGAGGGCAATCCACGTCAAACTCCACAGCAGCGTCGAGATCTGCTCATGTATCTTAAAACGTTATAGAATTCTTTTATGAAAGAAAGGCTACCAACCTCGGTAGCCTTTAAAGTCTTTACCCTTTTCTTTTACTACTACCTTCTCACCATCGATTTCTTCGTACACGGGATATTGCCAAGTCAAAGTATCTTCTTTGGAAAAAGGAAAAGGGGCAAATTGAGCGGTGATTTTAGTGTTAAAGTCTTTGCTGAGATCCACTTTCTGAGTGGTACAGGCGACCCCTTCACCAAGCCAAGCGGGCTCACGAATGGAGCCGATATACTCGAAGCTTTTGGTGGGAATCGCGGCGAGAGACTCAGGCGTCCACTGGGTATCAAAGACATTCTCATAGTGGTCGATAATTTGCAGTTTCCAGTCTTTTAGTTGAGAGGCCTTATCAATACGAGCGACATGGTATTCAAATTGAAAACAAGTCTTTGCGTTGAGATACTTTTCTTCGAGATTATGGGCCAGTTGTTTCCTCTGTTTTTGGGTTAGGGAAAGGGCTGCGGCCTGATCATCAACGAGGGCCTCTATTAAAGGTTTAGTATAGGGGTAGGCCTTTACGCGGTAGATACTTCCGGCCATCTTAGTTTTTCGCGTGAGGTTCTTTTCAATGTCGACAAGGTCTTCACGATTAAACCCTGAGCCTTGAATATGGCCTTCAAGTTTCTTATTATCGAACTCAGGTGTACTTGAAAGAAAGGCACAGCCTGAGAAGGTAAAGAGAGCGGCCGTAATACTGAATTGTTGGAAGTGGGTAAATGACTTCATATATCCTCAACTTGAAAATTTTAATCCATTCTATACCTTAGAGAATAAGCTTTTCAAGTGAACACATCCCTTAGGAGGGGTTATATGTCATCGAATTGGTTTGTGCAGGAGCCCATTGCCCATCGCGGTTACCACTGGGTCGCAGGTATCGATGAGAATTCATTGGAGGCCTTCGAATTGGCCATAGAGGCCAATGTTCCCATTGAGTGTGATTTGCACCTAAGTAAGGATGGGGAGGTCTTCATCCATCATGACTTTGATCTTATGCGCATGGCGGGAAACCGTGCACGTATTGGAGAGCTTAGCTCCCACGAGTTAAGTGCCTTGAAAACTTTTAATTCAGACAAAGGAATCGTCTCTTTGAAAGAGCTTCTTAAATTGGTGCAGGGGAGGGTTCCCCTCGTTTTGGAAGTCAAGCGCTCCTTAGGCCATGATCAACTTGAGCAAAGGGTGTGGGAATTGGTGCAAAGATATTCGGGCGATTTTGCCCTGCAATCCTTTCATCCTCGTAGCCTAATGTTTCTGCGAGAAAAATCGAAGGACGTAATAATTGGCCTATTATCTGGGAAGGAGTCT
>JBFHGF010000140.1:0-7838 GCA_041583335.1 Bacteriovoracaceae bacterium | reverse complement strand
GGTCCTTTGGTAAGAGCTTAGAAAATCATTCCTACGCCCACTGAAAAATAAGTACCTGAATAATCAATTTCAGAAGCTGCCGAAAAAGACTCACTCACCTGCTCGATATCGGCCTTGGCATACTGGTAGCCTGCTGTAGCAAAAGGTACGATATTCCCTACTACATAACGAGCACCAAGAGATATATTCGCGTATGGAAGAGCTTTTGTATCTGATTCATAGGTTTCCCCAAAAATATCAGCACTTGATTTGGCCAGGCCAACACCAAGATCTACGGTAGCAAATGGTCTCAGAATACTTCCCCCAAGATCAACATCATAGGTAAGGGACTGTCCCACCGAGAGAATATTCATCTCCATCTCATAGGAAAATAATCCCATCGCCCCAGCATCAGTATTAAGATTCTTTAAAGTGAGACGGCTTCCAGACCTCCACAGGTCTTCTTTAATCCACTCATATTCAATACCAACTTCATAACCAGTAGCAGTCTCCTCTTCACCAGCTA
Organism: Bacteriovoracaceae bacterium; assembly: GCA_041583335.1. GTDB lineage: Bacteria > Bdellovibrionota > Bacteriovoracia > Bacteriovoracales > Bacteriovoracaceae. The sequence goes on along the minus strand of JBFHGF010000140.1, from coordinate 7,333 downwards.
TTTCAGCGCTACTATTGGTTCTGGTTAAAGCGGCATAGGGCATAAGTCCCAGCTTTGTTTCACTGGTACTAGCACTTGTACTGCTTTGGGCTTCAATATTAAAACTTCCCCCGATTAAGAGGGCCATTACTATAATCTTCTTCATCATCTTCTCCTTAATTAATTCTTAACTACACTTATAGGTGATTTGCCATTCTTTACGCTGGGTCGTGGTACTTGTGCTACTGGTCTCATCAGCGGAATGAGTTTTTAGAGGTATTCCAAAAACAGAACCAAAGTTCGACACTCCCCCTTCTCTATTTTTAGAATTTGAACTGGTGGTGGTACCAATCACCACTTCACCTTCATCAGTAATCTTTGAATTCTTTGTCCCACAATTTTCCTTCATATAGTTAATGGCCAAGTCACGGTCTTCTTTTCGGTGCTCGAGCTTTAGCGCAACAACACCAGAGCGGCCTGGCTTCTTTTTCACATTACGTGCATAGGGACGGTACTGATTCATTCCCGCACATGATGTAACGAGAAAGAGTGTGGATAAAAGGATCATTGATTTACTATTCTTACCAAAGTTATTCGATTTCATTTGTTCCTCCAATTTTGAAATCAGTTATCTATGAGGTCATCATGATTTATGCGAATTCCTTAGCCAAAGAAGTGCAGGTATAACTTGGCCCTTTTTCTTATATTAAGAATATAATTCAGTCATAATTTCAGGCACTTAGACATGCTCCTTTCTTCTGTGAGTTGACATCTCTGTCCCTAAAAAGATAGATATGGCCTCTATCAAAAAGGGAAATATTTGGGGGAATAATGAAAAATTTGATCTTAAAAGCGCTGCTTTTAATTGTCTTCATGCCTAATGCTCTAGGTATTGTCATCGAAGATTTCGGATGGAGTCTAGAGAATCTAGATCGTCAGTATTCTCACCTTACATTTGAACAGGCCTTAAAGTGTGGAGCGAAAGCGACCTTTCAATCGGCGAAATTTCTGTGCAAAGAAACTTGCCAAAATAATGGTGGCTTCAGCATGTGCCAAAGTGAATGTGTCGATGCCCAAATCGCCTCAGAAATGGTCAGCCAAGAAGTTGTCAATTGCAGTTCAGACAAAGTCACCATTTTTAGTAGTGATGGAGATATTAGAGAAATAACGCGAGAGAATTTTAATCGCTACAAAAAAAATCCTCTTAGAGAGCTTCTCCATCAGATCCACACTTTTAGAGATGGTATTGCAAAAGTAGTCATCAATAGCAGTTACCCAGGAACTCATACTTTAGGATGGAATACTCCAGAAGAAAGACAAATTAATGCCGTCTTCTTTAGAGGAACTTTCGAAGGAAGTAATTCTAACGAATTCATGGAGGCCATCTTTACCGTATCTCAAGACCCTAGTCTTCCCTGGTTTGCCCAGGCTACGCGAATCAGAATCGAAAGAGAAGGAACGTATTGGAGACTCCATGAAGTTCAATAAAAAATTATATTTTTTCTTTATTTTACTTTCTATGGCAGCTTCGAGCTTTGGCGGTGATGAGTCGGGATGGATTAGTTCAGGTGGAGAGAGCTTCTACAACGCTAAAAATCCCTGGGTCCTTGCCGGAGAGAATATTAGTTATTGTCTCGAGATGGATCAAGCAGGCTTTCCTATGAATCGCCAAGAAGTTCTGGCCTTGATCGAGGAGTCCTTTCAATATTGGCAAACAGAGTTTTCCAAAAATAGTGACCTCTCCAACTCTCCTTTTAGAAAATCCTATAAACTGGGTAATAATAAAATTGAACTAAAAGAACAATGCCTTGGATATGAGGACGTTCAGTTTAAACTAGGTACTAACCAACTCTCTGCTCAAGAGCTTAGCTACCTAGAAGAAAACGGTCATAGCTACCTTGGTGTTTCAGTTAGAAAAGAGTATGACCCTAAAGCTCTAAGAGGGCGTGGTTTTATTTTTATCTCATCTCACGATGATATAAAAAAGACCTTCCGCTCTCCGGACCTATACACAACCCCATGGAATCACCATCAGCTCTTGATGCTAACGATTATTCATGAACTCGATCACGTCTTTGGCATCCCCCACATGGGAAGCTCCCTAATGGCCGAAGTATTCTTAGATGTTATTACCTCTAAATACTACTACCGTTCTTTCATATCCTATGGAGTAGAGTCCTTTATAGCTCCACCTGAAAAGATTGAGCGCTGTACTCTACTTGATCCCGATATGTACAACTTCTACAAACTCAACTTTAGAACAGAGAATTGTATCTTTTTAAAAAAGCTCAATGATTCCACATATGAGCTCTATGTCGCCATGAATGACGGTGCCCAAGAAAAAATAGCGAGTCTCGTTAGCTTAAGAAGTGATGCCTACGGCCTAGAGTCCAGGCCAATTGGCTACCTTCGCCTGACTAAAGAGCAACAATACTTTAATTCGAGTGCAACAAACTTTCGTTATCTCGTCGCCGGGCCACTTATTGAAAGATTCAAACTCTCAGGAAAGCTCATTAATCATCGCACCTTTGAGAGCTTCCCTGTACACATGAGTATTTCTCCTGAGTCGATAACAGTCATATCAACCCACAAGGATCGTTTTATCACGGTATATTCTTATGACTCCCTCTACTCAAATATTCTAAGCGAAACTTTTTACGTCCAATAGGTATTCATATGAACTTAATAAAACATTTAACACTATTAGGCCTATACTCACTGCTTTCAACTTCGCTATGTGCAGAACCCTTTGGCTACTACCAATCATTCTTTGATCGTGAAGTAGAAATCACCCACGACCCAGAGTTTCCTGAGTTTGAGTATGTGAATCCAAAAAATGACCTCTATCAATTTAAAAAGACGGGTGAGAACTCAGGCGTTGGCCTTGCCATTAATTTGAGCTTGAAGGAGTCAGGGAACTACGCTTTTTGGCTTATGAAAATTGATCATCGTTGGAAAAATGGAGCACGCTCAATCCGCTTTGGAAAATGCCACGCCTACAATGGTAAGTGGGAGTACAAAGATGGAAAACTCTACCTCGGTAACGACCTTATTCTTGAAGCGGCCTTTGTCGACGGACTCAATATGATGAAAGCAAGCTTTGTCGATGCCCGTAGGCCAAGAGGAACAGAAGATATCGAAACATTTCTAAATAATGGAGAGATAGATACTCTCCTAGGGCTACAACCCAATGCCGATGACGGGTTTTCCTGTGGAGGCTTCTCTTTACCCTTTTGGCTGCCCATTCCTAGCGAAAGACCTTGGTAGTCACCAACATAACCAAGCAAAGCTATCGGGAATCGTAAATCAAAGTTCTTTTTGTGTATTTTCGAACCTTTAAAACGGTTACAATAGCTATGTGAATTTAAAGTCTTACTTAGCTCAAGTTATACCGATTTGGAAATCTCAGACGGCCAAATCCGTCTCCTTCATACTCTCTTCGAGTATCGCTAATTCTATTCTTGGCTTTGTCATCTCTATTATTATCCTCAGGAACTTACCCGCCGAAGATATTGGTATCCTCTATCCCCTAGTCAGCCTTCTCTTAATGACCAATCAATTTGGAGATCTTGGGCTATCGATCAGTTTTGTGAAGATCTTTTCTCGTTTAAAACTAGACGACTTGAGCGGCGAAACTCATCGAACGGACCAGCTCATCAGTACTTACTTTTGGATGAAGTTCATATTGGCCACTTTAATAAGTTCACTAGGGTTTATCTTTGCCACGGAAATCTCAGTACTTTTACTCGATACAGAAAAGTATACCCAATGGGTACAGTTCACCTTTATCGTGGCCTTCTTTCAATTCTTCACAACTCTCTTTCAGTCTTTGGCCCAGGCCAATGAGCGCTTTAAACATTTGGCCTTAAGCCGCACCTTGCCTCAATTGGTAAAATTCTTAGGAATTGCCATTTTTCTGATCTTACAAAAACTCAATTTTGCATGGGCCTTCTTCTTCTTTTTTCAACTCCCCATCCTCTCATTAATTATCGTAATGCTCGGCTCCCACTCCAAGAGGACCTTGCACTCCTTAAGTTTAGGTATTGAGAAGAAAAACGTTAGCGCTCTCTATAATGTTGGAAAATGGATTTGCCTATCCATGGTCACCAATGCGGCCATCGCCCATTCAGATATATTGATGACCCGCTCCTTAGTGGGAGATCATGAACTGGCCCGACTCCTGGGAGGTCAGCGTTTGGCCTCAGTTCTTCCCTTAATTAGCACGAGCCTAGTTACGGTTTTACTCCCCAAGGTAAACTCTATGCAAGGGCCAAAAGAGCTTAACTTCTTTATTCGTAAATCGATTAAAATTATGCCTCTCATTACAGGAGTCTTCCTACTGGCCATCCCTTTGGCCCCCTTCTTCATTCCCCTACTCCTAGGTGAAAAGTATGAATCTTCTATCGTAATTTTCAATGCTTTTTTGATTGTTCAGGCCATCGGTGTATTTATCACCCCTTTAAGTCTCGTTTTCTATCGCTTGAATAAAGAATATGTCATGAGTGGAATTAACCTTTTTCAAATGATTGTGAATTTAGTGGGAAATTATATTTTCATTCCCCTCTATGGGGCCATCGCTGCAGCGGGAACAACTCTTGCCTGTAAATTGATTGCAGGCATTGTCGTGTTCTGGGTCCTCAAAAAAGAAGGTCTTCTTTTCTTAGCTCAAGAAGAAGCATCATCGACCAATAACTTAGATAAAAAAGGGAACTAGAATATGACGAGAATTCTTATCTCAGGTAGCTATGGAACAGGAAATGTAGGAGACGAAGTCATCTTAAAGTATATCCTGTCTACTCTTGAAGGTAACGAAGTGATTGTCCTATCCCAAGGAGTTGATTACACCAAGAAGTACTTCTTGCATTCACCTGTCGTTCAAGTCATTGCTCAGACTCCTTCATGGCGACCGATTCGTATTCTGAAGGATATCGTGAAAATGCGCTGGGGTAATATTAGTCAAAGAATCCGTTTTCTAAGAGAAGTTTCCAAGTGTGATATTTTCTGGGTAGGAGGAGGAGGACTCTTTGCTGAACTTGTCCCCACAGTACTCGAATTCTATCTCCATCAAATAAAATGGGCCTCTTTCTTTAAAAAGAAAATCGTTATTATGGGAGTCGGAGTAGGCCCCCTACGAACGGAGCGAGGAATTCAAAATATAGTAAAGACCTTTCAAAAGATTCCCGCCTATATTGGTGTTAGAGATCAGCAGAGTCAGGATAATTTAACCAAGAATGGAGTGACTCGAAAAATTAAAGTCAGCCCCGACTTTGCATTCCTCACCCCAATCAAAGAAGTGACCCCTTCTGAAAATAAAAAGAAAATCGTTTTTAACTTCTACGCGGCCTTTAGTGATCCGATCCTCCATCCAGATGGAGGAGCCCGCTTTGAACAATTGCAAAAAGGAATCATTGCGATTACTCGCGATCTTCTCTCCCAAGGTTATGAGGTCACCTTTCTTCCCTTTGGAACAAAGAATGACCTGACTTTTGCCAAGATGATTGAAGCTAAGGTTGATCATCCTCAATGCCAAACCTTTGAAAGTGATAACTACCAAGAAATCATTGATGAATTGGCCAGTGCCTACTTTTCGATTACCATGCGCTTTCATGCGGGACTATTAAGTCTACTAAATAATGTCCCATCTCTGTGCATCGACCAACAATTTAAATCAGAGCGCTTGCTCAAAGACTTTGGTCAAGAGGAGCTTCTCTACTCTCTTCCAGATGGCCATCACAAAGAAGGAACAGAGGATCTCACGTTAGAGAAGATGAAGCCTAAAATAGAGTACCTCCTCTCTCACTATGAAGAAATACGCCAAAGTTTTAACCGTTACCATAGCAATTGTCAGGGTGAACTTAACGAAGATATTCGTACGCTTAAAACTCTCTTCTCTCAAAAGGAGACTCGATGAAAATTCTCTTTAATACCTATTCGATGGCCTTCCAACGCCCAGGTGGAGGAGAGCAAATCCTAGATAAGACCTATAAAGAACTTCGAGCACGAGGAATAGAAGTCGAGCTCTTCGATCCTTGGAACACAAAAATCGAGAAATTTGATATTGTTCACCACTTCAGTCTCCTTGAATGGGAGAAATTTAAAGACTATAGAGATTTTGGAGCAAAGGTGGTTGTGACTCCAACGGCATGGCCGAGCGTCGACTTTAAGACCATCACAAAAGAGAAACTTAAAACGGCCCTTTTTCAAACGATCAACCCCAACCGATCGGCCTTAACGCTTTCCTCCTACCAAGATTTTGTAGACCTTTTTCTGCCCACCACTTCCATTGAACAAGGTCTTATAGAACAAAGATACGGCATTCCTTCCCATAAGTGCCGCGTGCTTCCTAATGGGGTGGACGCTCCCCAAAGAATTGCCTTGGAAGATAATGAATTCTATAAAAAATATCAGATCGATTGCCCCATTGTTTACTCGGGCTCTATTCGCTCCAATAAGAATATTGAATTGCTGATTCAAACCTGTATCAAAAACCAGTGGCCCCTGATCATTATGGGAGCGGCTTCTGCCGGGAGTGAAAGTTACGAGAGAAAATGTAGAGAACTTTCAGCCAATACAAGCACACCAATTCTTTGGACAGGTTATATCGAACAAGGTTCACAGACCTATAATGAAATTTACTCTCTCGCTAAGTGCGTTTGCATTCCCTCTGACTTTGAAACATTTTGCCTTGCCGCTGCACAGGCCAGTGCCCTAGGTAAACCCGTTGTGGTGCCCTTTAAGGGAGGAACGACAGAAATCTATGGCCCCCATGCCGCTTACCTAAGAGAGTACACCGTGGATGCCCTCACTAACGCTATAGAAACGGCCCTTCAGATCGATTCTAAAGAACTTCAGTCTTTAGAAGAGCTGATGCTAACGAAATATTCGTGGAATCATATTATTGACCAACTTATCTCCTGTTACCGAGAATTATGACTACTTATCAAATAATTAGCACTAGATTTGCTTACCTTAATAAATATAAATGTAATGGAATGCTTAGCTTAGAGGATTAAGCTTAACATTTTTTGCTCATCAACGATGTTAACTTTTCTACCAGATCGTTTGATAACACCATTTTTCTCAAGAGCTGTTAGTTTTCGTGCAATTGTCTCTGACGATGCTCCACAAAAATCCCCTAGTTGTTTTCTACTTAAGGTATAATTTGGAAATTTACTATTTAAATAAAGCAGTCCCTCTATTAGCCGTTCAATAACTTCCATTCCGACAAGACCACTCATTCTTTTCTCAGCATTTTTCAGATCTGAAGAAAGCAGGGTAACAAGCTTTAAAAACAATTCTGGTTGTTGACCTTGTAGTTCAGAAATATTTCGAAAAGGTAGGGGGATAAATTCGC
>JBFHGF010000139.1:0-7842 GCA_041583335.1 Bacteriovoracaceae bacterium | reverse complement strand
GATAGATATCAAAGATACATAACTGATGTGAGATGATAATCCGTCGATCTGATCCGAATATACTTGGTCACTTACGTGACCCTGAAAGTATTTACTCTACAAAAATAAACTTTGTCTTTATGTGCATTTGAAATCGTTTCTAAGAATCTATAAACTTTGAATTTTCTTGATATAGATCGATAAAAGATAGACTATTTAGATACATTTAAATTTTAGCATTTAAACTTAGTCACATATCTAGAGGGTGATGCCATGATTAAGGATTCTTATGACTACATTATAGTGGGCTCAGGCTTTGGCGGATCAGTGTCGGCCTTACGTTTGGCAGAGAAAGGCTATAGTGTATTGGTCATAGAAAAAGGTAAAGATTTTAGTGACCCTAAAAGTTTACCTAAAACCAATTGGGATCTACGCCGTTGGCTCTGGCTTCCTTCTTTAAAATTCTTTGGCATTCAAAAGCTAACCTTCTTTCGTCACGTCTCTATCCTTAGTGGCGTAGGTGTTGGTGGCGGCTCCCTTGTTTACGCCAACACTCTTCCCAAACCCAAGACGCAGTTTTTTAATCATGGCCCTTGGGCCAAACTTGAAAACTGGGAGGAGAAACTCTCCCCCTTTTACGACCTCGCCTGGAAAATGCTAGGTGCCGCTCCGACCAAACACTTTGGTCCAGCTGATCATAAAACCAAGGAACTTGCTAAACGACTGGGTAAAGAAGATAGTTTTCTTCCCACTATGGTTTCCGTGTACTTTGGTGAAGACGGGCAAGAAGGAAAAGAAGTTCCCGATCCTTATTTTGATGGAAAAGGTCCGACTCGATCAGGCTGTATTTCTTGTGGTGCCTGTATGACAGGCTGTCGCTATAATGCTAAAAATTCTCTCGATAAAAACTATCTCTATCTCGCACGCCAACTTGGTGTGGATATTTTAGCAGAACATCTTGTTACTGATGTATCCCCCCATGATCAAGAAAGAGGGACTACGGGCTACAAAGTCAGTGTAAAGGAATCGACTAATTACTTTGGCAAGAAGAGGACTTTCACCTCCAAGGGAATTATCTTTTCTGGCGGAGTTCTTGGGACTATAGATCTTCTGCTCAAACTAAAAGGAACAAATCTTCCCAATCTTGCTCCTTCCCTTGGAAATACCATTCGTACCAATAATGAAGCTCTTATTCTCAATGTCACTGAAAAGAATGATCATGATTTTACCAAAGGAGTCGCAATAGGCTCTATTATTGATATCGACGAAAACTCCCATCTTGAACCTGTTCGATATGGTGATGGATCAGGATTTTGGCGCGTGCTTATTGGACCAATGATTAGTGAGCCTAATTTCTTTTTACGACTTATCAAACTCATTCTTGAACCCATTAAGAGTCCCGTGAAGTGGTTTAAGATCGCAACGGTTAAAAACTTCTCTAGGCACACTTCCATAATTCTCTTTATGCAACACCTTGATAGCACCCTTAAGTTTTCTCGAGGAATATTTGGATTAAAATCTGCGATATCTACAGGAGCCACGCCTAGTGCCTTTATTAAAGAAGCTCACCATGCAGCAAGAGAGTTTAACGATATTATCGATGGAAAACCTATGGCCCTTTTCACAGAGACCATAACCGGAATTCCCTCTACGGCCCACATTCTTGGTGGAGCATGTATGGGGGAAACAGAAAATGAAGGTGTCATCGATAAAGATAATAAAGTTTTCAACTATGAGAATATGTACATTTTTGACGGCTCCATGATATCGGCAAATCCTGGTGTAAATCCCTCTCTATCCATTACCGCCATTACAGAGTATGGAATGAGTAAAATCCCGAGCAAAGATACGTTAAATTCTTATACGCCCTAGTTATCTAAGTTTCTTAAATTGACTATTTTTCTGCGCGGAGTAGCCTAGGGAGATGATAAAAGCAAAATCTCCCATTGATCTCCACTGGCCCACTCAAGATCCCTTCTTGTTTTGTGCCCATCACTTTGACCACTACCCAAAAGGCAGCTCCAACTTGGGCGTCGATAAGTCACAATTTATTGGCCGCCAAATGGGTTCAGATTTTATTGAAAAGGACGGCTTTCGCCTCTATCACGGAAATGAAGTCCCAGGCTTCCCTGTTCATCCTCATCGAGGTTTTGAAACCATTACGATTGTTCGCCAAGGATATGTAGACCATGCGGATTCACTAGGAGCAGCTGGCCGCTACGGCGAAGGTGATGTCCAATGGATGAGTACGGGCTCAGGTGTTCAGCACTCTGAAATGTTTCCTCTTCTTCATAAAGATAAGGAAAATACCCTCGAAATTTTTCAAATTTGGCTCAATCTTCCAGCAGCGAATAAGATGACAAGGCCTGACTTTAAAATGCTTTGGTCTGAGGATATTCCTCGTATCAAAGAAGATAAAATCAACATCACACTTATCAGTGGCGAGTACAAAGAACATAAATTCTATCAAGCCCCACCTCAAAGTTGGGCCAACGATCCCAAACATCAAGTGAATATCCTTCTCGTCAAACTTGAACCCAATGGAGTCTTTACATTCCCCAAGGCCACGATAAAGAAGTCTCGCATGCTCTATCATTTTGTGGGTGATGACCTATCTATCAACACAGAAGTTTCTCACGGTAAGCTGTGTTTTCTTATCGATCATGAGCAAGATTTAGTCGTCACCTCAAAAAGTGGCGGTGAAATATTGCTTCTTGACGCCTGCCCTATCGAAGAGCCTGTCGTTCAACACGGCCCCTTCGTTATGAACACAAGAGAAGAAATAATGAAGACCTTTAACGACTATCAAGCAACTCAGTTTGGTGGTTGGAGCTGGGAGCGAACCGATATGGTCCATGGCGCAAAGATAGAGCGCTTTGCCAAATACCCGAATGGAAATATAACTAAACCAAAACATAAGTAGGAGTAAGAATGAGCAATATACTATTAGATAAAATCACTCTAGGAAAACTAGAGCTAAAAAATCGAATCATCATGTCTCCCCTAACTCGTGCCAGAGCAGGAGAACGAAGAATTCCCAACGCTCTCATGGCCGAGTACTATGGGCAAAGGGCAAGTGCAGGACTAATTATTTCTGAAGCAACCTCTATCACCCCTCAAGGTGTAGGCTATGCCGATACTCCTGGTATTTGGAGCCAAGAACAAGTTGAAGGCTGGAAGTTAACAACGAAGGCCGTTCACGAAAAAGGCGGCAAGATAGTCCTGCAACTTTGGCACGTAGGAAGAATTTCTGACCCTACTTTTCTTAATGGCGAGCTTCCTGTGGCGCCAAGTGCGATTAAACCTGCTGGCCACGTAAGTCTTATTCGTCCAATTAAAGAGTATGTAACTCCTCGTGCGCTAGAGAGCTCTGAAATTAAGCAAATCGTTCAAGATTATAAGAAGGCCGCCGTCAATGCCAAAGAAGCTGGCTTTGACGGGGTTGAAATTCACGCCGCCAATGGTTATCTTATTGATCAATTCCTCCAAAGTTCTACAAATCTAAGAACAGATGAATACGGAGGTAGTTTAGAGAACCGAGCTCGCTTCCTTTTAGAGATAACTGATGCTCTACTTGATGTTTGGGATGCTGGTGAAATTGGAGTTCACCTAGCCCCGGCCAGTGACTCCCACGATATGGGAGATGATAATCCAAAAGAGACTTTTGGATATATTGCAAAAAAGCTGGGAGAGCGTAACTTGGCCTTTATCTTTACCAGAGAAGGTCAAAGAGAAGACTACCTCACCCCTCACATCAAAGCTGAATTTGGTGGTGCAGTCATCGCCAACCAAGAACTCGATATCAAAACAGCGCAAAGTCTGATTGCCGATAAAAAGGCGGATGCCATCTCTTGGGGAAAATACTTTATTTCAACACCTGATCTCGTTGAACGAGTAGAAAAAGATAAGCCTTTCAACGACTTCAACCCCGAAACTTTTTACGGTAATGGCCCTCAAGGCTACACCGACTATCCTTTTCTTAAAGACTAGTTAAACTCAGTCTTCAACTCAGCGGCGAGTTCTAAATACTCCTCGTCGCTGAGACTAAAGTTCTTAAATTCATCAGCATTGGCCCAAGGATCTTTTTTTTCTTTAGAAGACAATTCTCCTTCATAGCGAGGAAAGATATGAAAGTGAAGATGGGGCACAACATTTCCTAGAGAAGAGTAGTTTATTCTCTTTGCTTTAAAATGTTTCTTTATCACCTTGGCCGCAATCATTAATTCTTCAAGATATATCGCCTGGTTTTCCCCATCAAGATCAGTTATATCTTCGATACACTCTTTATGATGAAGAACACTGTAGCCTTTAAAGTACTGATGCTCCCCGATTACAAGATAGGAATTTTCAAACTCATGGACAAAAGGAGCAAACTCCCCTTTTTTGATTAATTCTAAACGGTCGCAAATAAGACACATAAAAGATCTCCTTGCGAAGATTTTAATATGATTGGGATCAAGAGTACAAACTTAAAGGCCGGCTAATCGCCGGCCTTTCTGCTTATTCGTGTGGGAGACACTAAGCAGCTGGAGCGGACATTTCCTTGTCCTAACTGACTTATCCTTTCCACACCTAAGATGGTGTCAGTCTCCTCTATGTCAAGGTTACGAAGTGAACAATCGGAAGGAGAAATGGTAAATATAACAGTAATTTTTACACCCGTGGCCAATCTCTCTATAATTTTTTTCCAATGGCCCACTAGCTCCTAGGAATATGCTAAATAGAGAAAATGTATATAAACCTATCCATCCTTATCTTCTGCCTACTGTCTACAGCGCTCATTCATGGGGCGGAGGTCGACCACTATAGTGCTCGCAACAAAAGTATGGAAGACGCCCTCGATACTTTAAACGAAAGGGCCAATACATACCTACAAAGAGCACTCCTACGATCCAACCTACAGTCCAAAGGATGTAATGAAGAATCCCTCTACAAAGAGCTAAAAATCTATTTTGCCAATCACAGTAAAGGCCAATTCTCAAAAGATCTTCTCTACGATCCCACCATTCCCAAAACAGTTATTCCTCTTGAGGAATCGATTTACCAAAACTGGACTGTTTGGAATGGCTACTTATTAGGTAGAGATAAAGCAAAGGACAGCCCACTGGCCCTAGGTCCAATTGTTAAACTTGGCCCTTATATAGTCGGTACTGATAAGTTTGAGCATATGTTTGGTATGGGAAATGATTATTTTGAACGTTATTATAGGAAAGGAAAGTCTCTACTCTCTATCTTAAAACATGGTGTATTTCTTGAAAAAACCATCTTGGGTGGAAATGTCCTGGCCACAGGAGTTTTCTCCTATGCCGACCTCTCCGCTAATTTCAATGGCATGAGGTCCTGGAACCATATGCTTCAAAAAGAGGACGACATCCTAGGGGCTAAGTATAACGAAGGTCCATACATTACATGCAATAATCAAGAGTGGATTCAAAATAAGGAAATCGATTTTTCTAACTATATAGACCTTTCTATGGATGAATCCATTAACTGCTCAAAGTTTGCGAGCAAGAAGGGCACTCGAAAATTTATAAACTCGATCAAATCACTAAATAAGTTTTGCTTGGAAAAGAATTCTTCATATGCTGAGCTTCAAAAATACGATGTCCCCATTCCGGGTGACAAACGAGAGAGAACAATCTCCCACTTTATCCTCAACCGAGAAGGCCATAAAAAGGTCTCCTACTTTAATGAGTTCTAACTATCAGAAATCATGAGGAATATATTTTCTTCCCTTTAAACTCCCTCCTTTATTTGTGGCCACTCTTATCTAATGCCTAATTTCAGCTCGTTAAATCCCTGGCCTACAAAAACGATTAACTAATTGAAAATATTGGATTAGACATATACGGTATAAAAGTATTTAATTTAGTCAACCAGCTCGGTAGAATGAAGGGTGGACCCTTATATTAGGAGCTGGCTTGAAGATCGAAAACACCTTAAATATAAAATTTGTAGCTCTGGCCATCACAGTTTGTGTGTCAGCTGGGTTATTCTTTTCGATCAATAGCTTTTACCAAAATCGCAGTTATAACTTCAAATTAACCCTCAATGAAATCCTCAATTACAATGACAAATTTGAATATAAACTCAAGCAATATATTCAAGATACAAGCTATAACTTAAACTTCCTTTCCAGTATCTTCTTTAAAGAACATAGTACGAATACTCAACTCAGAGAACAGCTTATTAAAGAGCAGGTCTATCAACATAAAGATATTTTCTCAATCTATGCATTTAATAAAGAACAATACTGGAAACAATTCCAATATCTAAACACGATAAATAAAACGATCAGTAAATATCTCCCATCAAGAAAGCTTAGCTACACTTCTAAAATTGAAAAGGAAACTGCCCCTCCAAAATTTGTATTTAACTATGTTATTGATAAGGAATCAGATGTTGTTCTTCTAGTTCAATCGGATATAACGAATCTCATCACCACACCAATTAATCAATTCAAAAATATGATTAATCTCGATATCTACTCCAATGAAATCCTCATAAAGGGAAGCGATTTAAACCTTAACATAATGGACGATAATATTATCCCTTTAAAGGAGCTTACCGCAGATAACTTCATCTATGATGGAACCCATCCCACACTTATTACAACTTATAAAATGAATATCGATGCAAAGAATACACTAACATTTTATTATTCTATCGATCGAAAGATGCTTTTATTAGAACTTCAAAAAGATTTTAAAAACAACCTTACCTTACTTATGGCGCTCTCAATTATTGCCGTCTTTGTAACCGTACTTATTACCCAAAATATTCTTCGTCCACTACATCAGCTCATCTCTCTCTCCAGTCAAATCCAAGGAGAAGAAGAGGAAAATGAATCCAGTGATGAAATCGAAAAGATTTCTGATACACTTAATCAACTATCGTCCGAGCTATTTAGATCAAATCAACTGCTTTCCACTCAAAAAATGGCACTTGATAGTGCAGCTATCGTCGCCGAAACAGATCCCAATGGAATTATTACTTACGTTAATGATAAATTTGTTTCAATATCAGGCTTCAAAAAAGAAGAACTTCTAGGCCATTCCCATCGGGTCATAAACTCAGGACATCACCCTAAAAGCTTTTTCTCTGAAATGTGGGAGACAATAACAGCAGGGAAAATATGGAGTGGTGAAATAAAAAACAAGGCGAAGGATGGTTCCTTTTTTTGGCTCAACACCACTATTTATCCTTATCTTAATGAGGAAAATAAAATCGTAAAATATATCACTATTCGCTTCGATATCTCAGAGCGTAAAAAGATTGAACATGAATTGATTAAATCACAAAAGAAAACAGAGGAAGCGATTCAAACTCGTTCCGCTTTCTTTGCTAACATGAGCCATGAAATAAGAACACCGCTCAATACCATATTAGGAATTAGTGATATTTTATCGGAGTTGAATAATTCCCCAGAGCAACAGTCTCATATCAAATCTTTGAAAAAGTCTGGTGATACCCTCCTTCATATCGTCGATGAAATTCTTGATATTTCCAAACTCGAATCAGGTCAACTTAAACTCGAAAATACAGAATTTGACTCTACCTCTCTCTTTGAAGAAGTCATTGATATGATGGTGCTCAAGAATCAAGCAAAAAACCTTGAGTATTATATTGACCTTGATCCAGAAATTCCAAATATTCTCATCGGAGATCAACATAAGCTTCGCCAAGTGCTCACTAACCTATTAGGAAATGCTTCCAAATTTACAAAAGAAGGTCTCGTCATTCTTAAGACCAAACTTCTTGATAATGATCAAATTAATGAGGAAGTAAAAATCGCGATAACCGTTAGAGATACGGGTATAGGTATCGATAAGAAGTCTCTTAAACATATCTTCGAAAGTTTTG
>JBFHGF010000138.1:0-7848 GCA_041583335.1 Bacteriovoracaceae bacterium | reverse complement strand
TATTTGTTAATAACTTTTTTATGCGCGTATGCTCAATTCGTATATTCTCATTTATTCACCATTTTTTTGACGTTTTCCCACAGCTTATTCACATTTTTTCCACACGACTAAAAGGCCCAGGTATTTTGTCTCTTTTTTTGTGACTCTAGGCCCAACTTTTCCACATTTTTATCCACATGTGGAAAACTTTTTATCAACATTGTGAATATTGTGGATAAGTAGTTTTCCACAATTGTGGATAACTCTTAATATATTTCTATTCTTCAATTATAATCGCTTCTTAGTCTAATTTTTTATCCACATTCGGCCGGGGATTGGCCGGGGATAAGGCCGACTAGTCATTTTTTATTGGCCTTAATTCACAAATTTTTTTTTATATTGTGGATAACTTTTTTTACGGTTCGATTCATAATTCTCAAAAGGCCCTGTTGGTGGGCCTGTTGAGACTTTATGCTATGAGTTGGCTTTCTGGATTGTGGAAAACTTTGACTTTGTGCCTTAATATTTTTTTATTTCAGTCGTCTTTTTTAAAATAAAAAACGGACATCAATGTGTCCGTTCTCTATTTTTTAAATTTATTTTCAGAATTTAGATATTGTTTTCAAGATAAACGATGTCTTTAGAAATTATTGAATCGTTTTTTAACTGCTCTGAGATTTTATTCACTCCATGAATTACAGATGAGTGGTCTCTATTGCTGTAGTATTGACCAATCTCTTCATAGGTTGCGCCAACAATATTCTTACTAAGGTACCATGAGATATGCCTTGCTCTTACAACCTCTTTGCTTCTGGCCTTAGATCTCAGGTCTGCTACTGGTATTTTAAAGTAATGAGAAGCTGCTCTACACACTGATTCTAGGGTTGATGCTGGTTTTTCATCACTGGCCTGTAGTTTAAGTATTTCTCTGGCCATTTCACTATCAATTTCAGCTTCAATGAGTTCTGCGTGAGCTTGAAGTCTTATGAGTGATCCTTCTAGTTCTCTAATTGAAGTTTTAATAGAGCTTGCTATTAAGTTCAAAACATCATCTTGAATAAAGAGATCAAGATCAATGGCCTTCTTTTTTAAGATAGCCGTTCTTGTTTCAAAATCAGGCTTCTGGATATCAACAACCAGTCCCCACTGTAGGCGAGTGATGATTCTCTCTTCAATTCCTGTGATTTTATCAGGGCTTTTATCTGAAGTGAAAATCAACTGCTTACCTTTGTCGTGAAGGAAGTTGAAAATATGGAAGAACTCTTCTTGGGTAGAGTTTTTATTTTTTAGTTCATGAATATCATCAATCATAAGCACATCAACGTATTCAGTATATTTAATCTGAAATTCGGAAAGCTTCTTATCTTTGTAGGCATTGATAAGTTCTTTCATAAAGTCTCTTGCTGAGATTAAGCAGATCCTCATGTCGGGATGATTTCTAAAAATCCCATTGGCCACAGCATGAAGTAGGTGAGTTTTTCCCAGTCCTGAGTCTGAGTAAAAATAAACACAAGGATACTTTCCAGTTTTACCTGGGTCGTCTGCAACAGCACACGCAGTTGCAAAGGCCAAGTTGTTGGAAGGTCCTACAATAAAATTATCAAATGTTTTTGCTGGATCGATCGACTGGCTTGTCTCTTCTTCCATATGTTCAATATACTTACTGGTCGCCTGCTCTTGGCGTTCTTCTTTAGTTGGGCTTAAGTCCAAAGTGAAAGAAGACTTCTTTTTGTTATTGTCTTTTTCTACTTTAAAAATGTCGTCAGTCTCATCGAGAAGCTGGCTGAATCTGGGTGGACTTGGTCTTTCACTGGATTGTTTTTCACCATCCACTGTAAATTCAATTTCATATTCTTCGCCCATCAATTCTTTAAGGATTGTTTTGATTTGTGGAAGAAAGCTACTTCTAACAGTGTTTAGGATAAATTGGGTCTGTGCGTTAAATACGACTTTCTGATCATTAAGATCCAGAATTTGGATCTTATTTTTAATGAAAGTATTGTATTTTATTGGCTCAATTTGGCCTTTTAAAGCTTCGAAAATCGCGTCAGTGATTGGCTTAAAAGGGGAAATATCCGAATGATCTGCAACTGACTTAGTGACAATAGGTTTCCTTGCAGCGTTATCAACACTGTTTGTACTAAAGATGTCATCTAGTAAGTGATCATTTTTATTGGCTTTTTCTGTGACAATCGAGTCAGCAGAGCCTGAAGTTTTTTTTGTGTTCAAAAACTTTTCAAAAGGGAAATCTGTCGTCATGTTAAACGTCTCTCAACCTGGAATTTGTGTGTGTAAAAAAAATGTTCTTGTTGTTAGGGTGATATTAATTACCGGAGAGAGGGTAAAGAATCAACATAGTGCCGTGCGCAGTTATTCTGAACTCTTCTTACAACCTGTCATTTTTATGACTATGTTATTTTTCTTCACTTTTTTACCGATTTTGCGCAATTGGCCATTGCTTTTTCTATCGGCTTTATGTAGATTTCGCACCTAATTGTTTTTTTACGTTAAAGTGAATTGTTTCGTGAGGTAGATATGAGTAAGAGAACTTGGCAACCAAAAAGAACTAAGCGTCTTCGTGTTCATGGTTTTTTAAAGAGAATGTCCACGGCCGGTGGAAAGAAAGTAATTAATGCTCGTAGGGCCAAAGGTAGAAAGAGATTAACTGTTTCTACAGGTACTAAGTAATCAATTACTTAGGGTATTGGTAGATGGAATCCTCTTTTGATAAAGAGTATCGTTTATTAAAGCCTAAAGATTTTCAATACTTAAAAAAAGGGGCATCGCGTGTTGATACCCCTTTTTTACGTTTTTATTTTAAGAATTCTCAAAATAAAGAACTGGGTCATGCACGTCTTGGCCTAAGTATTTCAAAAAAATCAGGTAATGCTGTTCATCGTAACTTCATTAAGAGACGAGTGAGAGAGGTATTTCGCACTAGCTTTCTTCGCTCTTCATCACTTGATATTTTAGTGATCGCTTCCCCACGTTTAAAACCCCTTAAAGGTGACGATTTCAGAAATGCTGTCAATTTATCCCTTTCTAAGGCCCTTAAAAAGGGTGATGGGCAGGGGGGTTTTTGTATTAAATGAAAATAATTCTACTTTCCTTCATTAAATTATATCAATTTGCACTTTCTCCTTATTTGGGTAGAAACTGTAGATTTACACCAACTTGTAGTTGTTATAGCAAAGAATGCTTAGAGCACTTCCCAGTACATAAGGCCTTGTGGTATTCACTGGTTAGAATTTTAAAATGTCATCCTTTTCACTCTGGTGGGTACGATCCAGTTCCCGCTACAGATATGCATTATGAAGAGGATTCTAATAGAACTCATCTTAAGGAAGTCTTGTAATATGGCCTCAGAACAAAAACGTTTATTTTTAACACTTTCTCTATCAGCTCTCGTTTTATTTGGTTGGCAATATTTCTTTGCTCCAAAAAATCAATTTGCAAAAGAAAGTTTCTCAAATACTGAATCAAAGGCATCTTCTGTAGATACTAAAGTTCCTCAGGTATCTGAAGGAACACCAACGCCCCCTGTGGCAGCTACTTCTACAGCGGCGAATACTAATAATTCTGGAGCAGTTGTACCTTCAGAAGTTAGTGTTATCACTCTTAAAAATTCACTTTCTGAAGTACAAATTACTAATGAATTGGTGATTAAATCGATTCTTCCATTAAAAGAAGATAGAGATGGCTTTGTCGATATTGTTGGAACTAAACGTCCTTTTCAAATCTTCGTTGTACAAAATGGGGCATTAACTTCTTTAAACTTAAGCCTCTCTCAAACCAATGATAGCACTGTTTCTGGTACTGATTCTCGTTTTGGTATTACGTTCAATGGAAGTATTGATGATAAAGGTCTTTTTCAGTGGAATCTATCTTCTGCTACGGCCTATCAATATTTCACTCGTATGGAATCTACCAAGCAAGAAGGTGAGGGGAGACAAATTCGTCAATATGTTACTCTTCTTAAAGATACCACTCATACTAATGTAGATGGTGAAGAGAAATATGATGGTCCACTCCAGTGGATGGGTATCGATTACCATTACCACCTCTTTGCTAACGTTATTAATGGTAAGCCAATGGCCTCTATTAATATTGAAAACGGTAATCTTGATACTAAAATTATTGAAAGTACTACAAAGTTATCTGGATTCTCTTTCTATGGTCTTAAGGGTTATGACCAACTTCAGAAAGTAGGGAGTAACCTCCATCTTGCAGTTGATTTCGGGGTTTTTGGAATAATTGCTGTACCTATTCTGAAAGGTCTTCAATTCTTTTATAAGTATGCGCCTAATTATGGTGTAGCGATTATATTGATTACTCTATTCATTAGAACACTTCTTTTCCCTCTTCAGTTTAAAAGTTTTAAAAGCATGAAGAAGATGCAAAAGCTACAGCCAGAACTTGCTAAGCTAAAAGAGAAGCACGCAGATGATCCTCAAAAAATGCAAAGAGCAACAATGGAGCTTTTTAAGAAGAATGGGGCTAACCCCATGGGTGGATGTCTTCCACTACTTCTTCAAATGCCTGTATTCTTTGCTTTTTATCAGGTTCTTTTTAACTCTGTTGAGCTTCTTCACGCTCCCTTTATTTTCTGGATTAAAGATCTTTCAGCAAAAGATCCTTACTATGTGCTTCCCGTACTTATGGGGATTGCAATGTTCTTCCAAACAAAGCTTAATCCCTCTACAACCGCAGATCCTATGCAGAAGAAAATGATGATGTTTATGCCATTGATCTTCACTTTCTTTATGAAAGATCTTCCGGCAGGTCTTAATCTCTATATATTCGTTTCAACTGTATTTGGTATTACTCAGCAGTTGTTTGTGTATAAAACAGTAGATTAGAAAAGCAAAAATAGATCAAAATGAATCAATACTTCCGTGAAGATCCCATTGTAGCAGTTAGTACGAGCACTCAATCTAAATCTGCTATTGGGATCATCCGGATTTCTGGATTCACCTCTCTAGACTTTTTAAAGCCTCTTTGTGGATTATCTAGGGTCAAGCCTAGGTTTGCCCATTACATCGCCTTAAAAAACGAATCTGAGACCTTAGATGATGGTCTTTTACTCTACTTTCCAGCTCCACATAGTTTTACCGGTGAAAATGTAATTGAATTTCATGTTCATGGTAATCCTTTCAATATGGAGAGGATTGTTGATCTATTGATTAACGAATACGGTTTTCTAAAGGCCTACCCTGGCGAATTTACTTATCGGGCCCTTAGAAATAAGAAAATGAATCTCACACAAGTTGAGGGTCTAGATCTTCTTTTAAATGCGACAAGTTCATTTGGTCTTAGCCAGGCCACAAAAATTATGAATAATGAGCTTTTTGATGAATATGAGTCTCTTCGTCAAATTTACATTTCTCTAAGATCTGCAATTGAGCTGTCGATTGACTTCAGCGAAGACGTTGGGGAAGATGAAGTTGTTGAACTTATTCATCGCCATACCAATGCCTTTGCTGTTGCTATTGAAAAGCTCTATAAGCGGACTGAGGGAGATCTCAATAATCTTCTCACGCCTAAAATTGGTCTTTATGGCCAAACTAATGCCGGGAAATCGACTTTATTCAACTTTCTAGTGGGTCAGGATAGGGCGATTGTTTCTGACATTCATGGCACCACACGTGATTTTGTATCTGAATATATCTATATCAATTCTCAGGCCTATCAATTAATTGATACTGCCGGATTACGTGAAAGTGATGATGTTATTGAGAGGGAAGGGATCAAAAGAGGAAAGAAGTTAATTTCTAATTCACTTCTCAAATTTCATCTTATTGATGCCTCTACATGGGATGGTTCTTTAGCAGAGATAGAGCCATCTGCTTATATCTTTACACATGTTGATTTACTGAAAGATGCTGATATAGCTACTTTGAGACAACAAACACTCAAACTTAATAAGCCTGTTTTTATTAGTGGTCCTATGGGGGCAGCCGCAAAAGTTGGTCCTATAGAACCAGTTTCAGAAAACTCTGGTCCTATGGGGGCAGAGTTCCATATTGGTCCTATAGGACCAGAAGTAGACTTCAAGTTTGGTCCTATAGGACCGGTACTATTTTTTAATGGTCCTATAGGGGCAGAATTTATTAAAGATTTTGGTCCTATGGGGGCAAAAGATGGGAGTGGTGGTCCTATAGGACCAAAAGAATCATATTATTCCCTTAATAACCTAATTTCAGATACCTATATTGAATTATCTTCTACTAATCCCATACCGCTAAGTAGACATAGAGACGTCATTTCAGACATTTATAATAAGTTTATCGAGTTTAAACAAAATGTATTTAACAATGCTGATTTAGGAATTGTTTCACATGAAATCAATATGTTAGCTCTGTCGATAGATGAATTATTGGGTGTCACAAGCCCAGATGATGTCCTTGATAATATCTTCTCTAATTTCTGTATAGGAAAGTAGTATTTACAGTACCTTATCTATTAACTAGATTCTCATTTCATTTGAGGTTATATAGTTTGTTCCACGTGGAACATTTTAGGTTTTATATAATATGAATAAATATGATGTTGTAATTCTGGGAGGAGGGCATGCCGGTATAGAGGCCGCATGGATCGCTTCTCAATTTGAAGGTTGTAGTGTTGCAATCGTAACGATTCCAGAAGTGCCTCTTGCAAGCGCTCCCTGTAATCCTGCCGTTGGTGGTGTAGGAAAGGGGCAGGTTGTTAGAGAACTTGATGCCCTTGGTGGGCTCATGGGCCGACTCGCAGATGAAGCCGGAATTCAGTTTAGAACATTGAACGAATCAAAAGGTTATGCAGTACAAAGTACTCGTGTACAAATTGATAAGGAACTCTATTCTCAAAGGGCCGAAGAAATCATTGCTGATTCAAATATTGATGTGATCAGGGTTAAAGTAGATAGCGTTTTTAAAAATGGTGAAGAGTTTAAACTTGTTTCTTCCTGTGGAGTAGAGGTAATAGCGAAGAAGTTGGTAGTAACAACAGGTACTTTTCTTAATGGTGTCATGCATACTGGTGAAGAGGTAAGTACTGGTGGAAGAGTTCAGTGTAGAGCTTCAGAAGGTTTGACTTCGCTTTTTTCTGGCGTTTCTAAGTTAAAAAAACGCTTCAAAACAGGAACACCTGCTCGTATTAAGAGAAGTACTATTGATTTCTCGCAAATGGATGAGCAACCAAGTGATCCAGATACCGTTTGTTTTCATTACGGCCATAGATCTGGTGAGCGTAAAGCAGCGCAAGTTTCTTGTCATTTAACTCGTACTAATGATTCTACACTGGGAATTATCCGTGAAAACAAGGAGAGAAGTCCTATTTTTAACGGTCAAATTAAGGGAATTGGCCCTAGATACTGTCCCTCCATTGAAGATAAAGCCTATAGATATGAAGATCGCAATGTTCACCATGTTTTTGTAGAGCCAGAAGGTCTTAATTTGGATACGTTTTATCCTAATGGAATATCAACTTCACTGCCAAAAGAAGTTCAATTAGAGTTTATTCGTACTATAAAAGGGTTAGAAAACGCAGAAATTGCTGTATTTGGATACGCTGTTGAATACGATGTTGTGGATACACTTCATTTAAATAAGCAGATGGAGTACACAGAGATTCCTGGATTATTCTTCGCTGGGCAAGTTTGTGGGACTTCTGGCTATGAAGAAGCTGCAGGACAAGGCTATATTGCCGGTGTGAATGCTGCTTTATCGTTAAAAAATAGAGAACCATTTATTTTAGATAGGGATGAGAGCTATATTGGTGTAATGATCGATGATTTAACTGCCAATGAAAGAGATGAGCCTTATAGGCTGTTTACTGCGCGTGCAGAAAATAGATTACAGCTTAGAGAAGATAATACGATTCTTCGCATGG